>JACQDO010000373.1 GCA_016201085.1 Hyphomicrobiales bacterium
CGTCAACCGCATTTTGCTGCCGATGATCAACGAGGCGATCTACACGCTGTACGAAGGCGTCGGCAACGTCGAGGCGATCGACACCGCCATGCGGCTCGGCGCGCATCATCCGATGGGGCCGCTCGAGCTCGCCGATTTCATCGGCCTCGACACTTGTCTCTCGGTCATGCAGGTGCTGCACGAGGGCCTGGCCGATTCGAAATACCGGCCCTGTCCGCTGCTGGTGAAATACGTCGAGGCCGGCTGGCTCGGCCGCAAGACCCAGCGCGGCTTCTACGACTATCGCGGCGCCAAGCCGGTGCCGACGCGCTGAGGCGTGTCCCGGATGCGGCGCAGCACGAGCGTGAGCGAAGTGGTGCTACGTTGATCCGGGACCTTTCTAACTTCCGAATTCGTAACGGTCCCGGTTCTGCAGCGCACCGTTCGCTGCGCTCACGCTGCACTGCGCCCGGGACACGGGCCTCCGCTGCTTACGTCACCTTCCACAAATTCAACACCGCCAGCGCGATGAGCGACAGCCAGGTCAGGCTCTGGCCGATCTGGCGTCCGATGTTGGTCATGTCGGTCGACCACATGCCCCAGGTCTGCGCCAGGCGGCCCGCGACCAGCGCGATGCCGAGGATGTGCAGCGCCAGATGCGCGCCGCCGTTGATCTCGTAGATCGCCATCAGCACCATGGCCAGCGGAATGTACTCGGCGGCGTTGCCGTGCAGGCGGATCATGCGCCGCATCTCGGCATTGCCGCCGTCGCCGAGCGGCACGCGCAGCTTCACGCGGTGCGCGGTCACATTGATCGCCAGCGCGATCACCATGAGGCCCAGGATGCCGGCATAGAGCGCGGTGATCGCCAGCGACATCGGATCGTCCCCCCTCGGCTGTCTCAGCTACAGCAATCGGACTTCGGCGCGGCCCGATATTCATCGTGCCGGCGCACCCAGAACGGCCCGCGGCCGCCTTCGTCGCGGCCCTTCGGCACCAGGTCGAGATAGTTGTAGTCCGTGTTCAGCATGTCGATGCCGCGCGCATATGTCGAGTAGGTGCGGAAAATGTCGCCGCGCTCGTCCTTGAAAAAGATGCTGACGCCCTCGCGCTCGGACACCTCCGGATTCTGCCGCGTGAAATTATACAACGCCTCCTTGGCGGCGACTTCCGCGGGCGTGAACGACACGTTGAAATCGAAATTGAAATCGCTGCCCAGCGACGACAGCCATTTGAAGCTCCAGCCCATGCGCCGCTTGTAGGCTTCCAGTTTGGCCAGCGGCGCGCGCGAGATGGCGACCATGCTCACGTCGCGCTGGTTCAAATGCACGATGATGCCGTTGAAATTGTCGGCCCAATGCGAGCAATGCGGGCAGCCGGCGTTCCAGTCGGGGCCGAACATGAAATGATAGACGACGAGCTGGCTGCGGCCGTCGAACAGTTCGGCCAGCGTCTCCTTGCCCTTGGGGCCGTCGAAGGCATAGGCCTTGTCGACCTTGACCCAGGGCAGCGCGCGCCGCGCTTCGCTGAGCCGGTCGCGCGCCTTGGTGAATTCCTTCTCCTGGGCGAGCAGCGCCTTGCGCGCCGCCAGCCATTCAGTTTGCGAAACGATTGCGTTCTGCATGGTCAACTCCTCCGGCTTTACACTTTTGGCGGCGTCATCCAGCCGATGCCGGCGCCGCCTGGCTCTTTCAAGATGGCGATACGGCCGACGCCCGGCACGTCGAAGATCGGGCGCATGAGTTGCGCGCCAGCGCCTTGCGCTTTCTTGACGCGCGCATCGACATCGTCGACCGCGAGATAGGCCATCCAGGATTCCGGCACGCCGTCGAATTGCGGCGAGCTCAGCGGAAACAGTCCGCCCACCGGCTGGTCGCCGATCTTCGCCACCCAATAGGTGCCGTCCGGCATCGGCATGGCCTCGAAGCTCCAGCCGAGCGTAGCGGCGTAGAATTTCTTCGCCTTCTCGGCGTCGCGCGTCATCAGTTCGTTCCAGTAGAAAGTCCCGTGTGTCCATGGATGCGGCATGGTCTGCTCCTATTTTCATTTGCGTTCCGGGACGCTCGCGAAGCACCAGCTTCGCTCGTGCCCCGGAATGACGGTTACAATGCGAGATATTTCTCCAGTTTCTCCATCGCGCCGCTCCAGCCGTGCTGGTGACGGTCGCGCGCGGTTTCGTCGAAGAACTGCTCGTGCACCATGGTGAACAGCGTGCCGTCGCCGTCGCGCTTGAAGGTGAGCGTGACTAGCGACTCGCGTTCCGGCGTCGATATCCACGCCCAGGTGAACACCAGCTTCTCGTTCGGAATCACTTCGCGGTAGACGCCGCTGACGTCATGCTTCTCGCCGTCCGGCGCTTGCATGACCCAGCGGAAGCGGCCGCCGGCCCGTGCGTCGTTCTCGGCGCTCAGCATTTTGGCTTCGCCGGGGCTCATCCAGCGTTTTATTTTTTCCGGGTCGGTCCAGGCGGCGAAAACTTTTTCCGGCGCGGCGTTGAAGCGGCGCTTGATGGTGAGGCTGGGTTTGACGGCGGCGACGGTGGACATGAGTCTTCCTCCAAAAATGCGGCAAGTCGATCGAGACGTTCGTTCCAGAACCGGGCGTAGCGATTGAGCCAATCGTTGGCCTCCCGCATCGGTTCCGCGCGCAGCTTGCAGGAGACGACGCGGCCCTCCTTGTTGCGGGTGACCAGGCCGGCGTCCGACAGCACGCCGAGGTGCTTCATCACCGCCGGCAGCGACATGGCGAAGGGCTTGGCCAGTTCGCTGACCGAGAGGCTGTCTCGTTCGCTCAGGCGCGCGAGCAGCGCGCGCCGTGTCGGATCGGCGAGAGCGGAGAAGGTTAAGTCGAGCTGCTGTCGTGAATAGTAAACCATATGGTTAAGTATAGGGCGGTAATTAGTGGAGTCAAGGGGGCGCTTTTCACTTCTCCACATCAGCGGGGAGAGGGAGCAACGCGCGCTATTTTCCGATAGCTGCCTGGATCAGTTTGATGGCGTCGTCGCTCGCCCATTCGGCCGGGCCGGCGATGCTGCCGAGTTCGCAGCCTTGCCCGTCGATCAGCAGCGTGGTCGGCATGCCGAAGGCGCGGCCGACCGCCTTGAGGTCCTGGAAGGTGCGCGCGCTCGGATCGGAGTAATAGGCGAGCTTGCAGACGCCGACCTCGGCCAGCCAGGTCTTCGGCTTGTCGAGATCGCGGGTGTCGATATTGACCGCCACCACCTCGAAGCCGGGGCCGCCCAGGCGCTGCTGCAAGGCATCGAGCGCCGGCATTTCCTTGCGGCAGGGCACGCACCAGGTGGCCCACAGGTTGAGCAGCACGGTGCGCCCGCGCCAGTGTTCGAGGGTGAGCGGCTTGCCCTGGGCGTCCTGGAAGGCAAGTGCAGGCAGCTTGAGCGGGCTCTTGGCGACATTGACGGCGGCGACCTCGCCGCGCGCCAAGGGGGCTAGTTTCTGGGCCAATTCCACCGCCGGCCGGCAGGCTTTGTCGCCCCCCGCATTGCTTCCCAGGGTGGCAATCCCGTATACCCCGGCCAGACCGACGGCCACGCCGGCCAGCCCGCCCGCTAAAATCAAGCCGATTCGCCGTCTGGCGGAGCTGGGCGGTGCACTCTCGGTCATGGTCGGCGGAACCCGTGTGGCTATGGCAAAGGCGATACGATGAGCAACAAAATGTGGGGCGGGCGGTTTGCCTCCGGTCCCGGCGCCATCATGGAGGAGATTAACGCCTCCATCGATTTCGACCGGCATCTCTACCGCCAGGACATTGCCGCGTCCAAGGCCCATGCCGACATGCTGGCCAAGCAAGGCATCATTACGGCCGACGATGCGAAAAAGATCGTTCACGGGCTAGACACGATCCGCTCGGAGATCGAAGCCGGCACGTTCTCCTTCAAGCGGGCGCTGGAGGACATCCACATGAACGTGGAGAGCAGGCTCACCGATTTGATCGGCGAGCCGGCCGGCCGGCTGCACACCGCGCGCTCGCGCAACGATCAGGTGGCGACCGATTTCCGGCTGTGGATGCGCGATACCATCGACGCGCTCGACGTGGCCTTGGCCGCCTTCCAGCGCGCGCTCGCCGAGAAGGCTTTTGAGCACGCCGGCACGGTAATGCCGGGCCTCACGCACTTGCAGACCGCGCAGCCGGTGAGCTTCGGCCATCATCTGCTCGCCTATGTCGAGATGGCGGCGCGCGACCGCGGCCGCTTTGCCGACGCGCGCTTGAGGTTCAACGAATCGCCGCTCGGCGCCGCGGCGCTCGCCGGCACCTCGTTCCCGCTCGACCGCGACATGACCGCGAAGGCGCTCGGCTTCGCGCGGCCGATGGCCAATTCGCTCGACGCCGTGTCCGACCGCGACTTCGCGCTGGAGACGCTCGCCGCCGCCTCGATTACGGCCGTGCATTTGTCGCGGCTGGCCGAGGAGATCGTGATCTGGACCTCGCCGCTCACCGGCCTGATGAAGCTGAGCGACAAGTTCACCACCGGCTCCTCGATCATGCCGCAGAAGCGCAATCCGGATGCGGCCGAGCTGGTGCGTGCCAAGACCGGCCGCGTCATCGGCGCGCTTCATGCGCTGCTGATCGTGATGAAGGGCCTGCCGCTCGCTTACGCCAAGGACATGCAGGAGGACAAGGAAGGCGCCATGGACGCGCTCGGCGCATTGGCGCTGTCGATCGCGGCCATGGCCGGCATGGTGGCCGATCTCGAGCCGGACGTCGGCCGCATGAAGAAGGCGGCAGGCGAGGGCTACGCCACCGCCACCGATCTCGCCGACTGGCTGGTGCGCAAGCTCAACATCCCGTTCCGGCAGGCGCACCACATCACCGGCCGCATCGTCGCCAAGGCGGCGGAGACGGGCGTCGCGCTGCATCGGCTGCCGCTCGCCGCCATGCAAGAGATCGAGCCGCGCATCGGCGAGGACGTGTTCAGCGTTCTTTCCGTCGATAAATCGGTGAAGAGCCGGACGAGCTTCGGCGGCACGGCGCCCAAAAATGTGCGCTCGCAGGCGAAGAAATGGCTGCGCAAGCTGGAAAAAGGGAAATCCAGCTAGGTTTGGCCTTGATTGGCTGATTTGCTATGCTGAATTCAACGCTAGGAGCGTTCCTTTGAGCCGTTATCGCCCGTTTTTTCGTCTGGCCCTGATCGGCGCCGTTGCGGCGTCGCTCACGCTGGCCGCCTGCGGCCGCAAGGGTCCGCTCGAATCGCCGCCGGGCTATCAGGTTGACAGCCAGCCGCAGGCGAATAATCCCCCTAACCCCGGCATGATGAGCCCTATCGGTGCGACGCCGATCGGCGGCCAGGCCAAGGAAGACTTTGTCGGCGTCGACTCCAGCGGCCGGGCGGTCGCGCCCAAAGGCCAGAAGAAAAGCATCCCTCTCGACGTTCTGCTCAACTAGCGCCATCTAAAGTAAGTGTCATGCACCATTTTGCTTATCGCAACGGCGTGCTGCACGCCGAGGCGGTGAACCTCGATACGCTCGCCGCCAGCGTCGGCACGCCGTTCTATTGCTATTCATCCGCGACGCTGACGCTGCACTACCAGGTGTTCGCCGGCGCCTTCGCCGGCGTGGATGCGCTGGTCTGCTACGCCATGAAGGCGAATTCCAACCAGGCCGTGATCGCGACACTGGCGAAGCTCGGCGCCGGCGCCGATGTGGTGTCGGAAGGCGAGCTCAAGCGCGCGCGCGCGGCCGGCATTCCGGCCGATAAGATCATGTTCTCCGGCATCGGCAAGACCGCGCGCGAACTGGCGCTGGCGGTCGACGAGGGCATTCTCTGCATCAATGTCGAGTCCGAGCCCGAGCTCGAACTGCTGTCGTCGATCGCGGCGGCCAAGGGGCGCAGCGCGCACGTCTCGGTGCGCGTCAATCCCGACATCGACGCCAAGACCCACCACAAGATCGCCACCGGCAAGGCCGAGAACAAGTTCGGCATCCCGATCAGCCGCGCGCGCGAAGTCTATGCGCATGCGGCAAAACTGCCCGGCCTCAAGGTGGCCGGCGTCGACATGCATATCGGCAGCCAGATCGTCGATCTCGATCCGTTCGGCAATGCCTTCACGCTGCTGGCCGAGTTCGTGCGCACGCTGCGCGCCGACGGCCACGCCATCGCGCATGTCGATCTCGGCGGCGGGCTTGGCATTCCCTATCGCGACGACAACGAGCCGCCGCCGCATCCGGAGGCCTATGCCGAAGTGGTCAAGCGCGCCACGCGCGATCTCGGCTGCCGGCTGATCTTCGAGCCGGGGCGCCTGATCGTCGGCAATGCCGGCATCCTGGTGACGCGCGTGCTGTTCGTGAAGCACGGCGAGGCCAAGAACTTCGTGGTGGTCGACGCGGCGATGAACGACCTGATCCGGCCGACGCTGTATGACGCGCATCACGAGATATGGCCGGTCAGGGAAGCC
>JACQDO010000012.1 GCA_016201085.1 Hyphomicrobiales bacterium
CAGACGATCCTTGATGCGCTCGTCGCGTGACGCCACGAACACTTCGGTCTGCGTCGCGGGGTCGTCGATCCTGCGCGGAAGCGTCAGCGACAGGCAATTGCTGGTGAAAGCCTCAACGCCCTTCGAGCGCAGAAGGGCCTCGGTATATACATCGCGACACCCGATCGGTTGATAGCGGCGAAAGTAATCGATCGAGGCTTCCGAAACGAGCTCTGGGCACTGAAACAGCCGGATATGGAATCCGTCTATCAGCGGCACAAGTTTCGGGTGCGGCGGCCACTCGGCGCGATTAGTCTTGAACCAGCCGTTGAGCAGGATACCGACCGGACCGTCAGCTTCATCCAACCCCGGCGACGATTTGATCTCGTTGTCACGGTCGATTTGGCGCGTGGGTTCGATACCTAATCGCGACAGCAGGCGCAGGCCGGAAATAATCTGAATATGGTCGCCCAGATTTTCGGTTGAAACCTTCAGCGACGCAAAACTTGTGGGCGTCGTGCCTGTGTGCTTCGCCGCCGGAGGGTGTTCAGAGGTTCGCTGTTCATCGCCGTTGCTTCCCAAAACATATTCAAGCAGCGAGCCGGGCTTCAAATCTTCTTCTGCCAGACGATGCGTGAGCTTGAAGACGGGCGTGGTCCAGTCAATCGTTCCTAGACCCTCGTCCTTTGGACGAAGCATGTAGCCGCCGAATTGCAACGTATGGGGCCCGTCGGCGCTTATCTTGGGAACCCGCGACCACGCCTCGGCTGCTTTGCGATCCACGTCGCATATGTCGCGAAAAAGATGATGGAACCAGAAGTAGTCATCCGACTTCGCTCGGCTTGTCCAATATTCGATAGTCCGCCGATGCCATGTCGCGACGAGATAATTGTCGGCCTCGGCGCTCAAGAACCATGATGCCAGCGGCCGGCCGGGACCCGGCGCGGCGAAGGCGAAGAACCCCTCCTGCATCGTGCCGGGCAGCCACTCATCCAGCGGTCGATTGCAGAATAACGTGGCATCGACCCACACCCCGCCGAATTCGCGCAACAAGAGAATGCGCAGCACGTCGGACAGGGACGCGGCCGTCAGGGACTGACGGTTGAGATCGATGTATTGTGTTAGGGGAACATAGCGCTCGATCGTCGTCGCATCCAGGCAATGGAATTCCCAGCCGGGATTGTTTCGCTCCCAACTGTTGAAACACTTCTTGACCAAAGGCGGCGCGTTTTCTCGTCCCTGAAGCCAGCAGGTCCAGATGGTCTTGATCATGTATGTTAAAACAACAACTTGTCCCTGCTGCGCATGATCACTGAGCGCCTCGAATTGCCGAAAAATGATATAATAATTACAAGAGTATACATTGCAATGCCAGCCGCTCGCCGAAGGCGCCGCAAAATGACCGCAACCCTTCTTAAGGCGCTGTTGTGACGACATCCAATCCTCATGGTTGTTTCGAGCGTATCGCCGATGGCTGCGTTTCCGGCTGGCTGACCGGCGAAAAAGGAGATCCGCTTCCCGTCATCGTTCAAGTCAACGGCGTCGCTGCGGCGACGGTCAAACCGAGGCGGACTTGGCCTTGGACGCGTCGTGCCGGAAATTCGCAGCGTGGCAGGTTCGAGGTGCGGCTGCGCTTGGCTCCCGGCGACCGGGTCGTCGTCTTAAACGGCACTACCGGTCAGCCTTTGCCCGGCGGTGTGCGCCAGGTTGTCGATCCGCATTGGCGGCCACGTGTCGGTTTGGTCGCGCCGGCAAAAGAGGAGGCGCCCTATCTGCTCGAATGGATCGCTTATCATCGCGCCCTCGGAATTGAATCGATTGTAATCGGAGATAATGGCGGCGCCGATCACACGAGCGAGCTGCTCCAGGCTCTGGCTGCCGCCGGTGCGATCCAGCGCCTCGATTGGCGAGGCCAAAGCGCCTTCCAAATCAGTTTTGATATGGAAGCCATCCGGCGGTTGTGCGGTGTAACCGACGTCTGTTCGGTCACCGATGTCGACGAGTTCATACGGCCGCTGGGCGGGCGCTCCGATATTCCGACCGCGGTCGCAGAAATCTTCGCTCGCAAGGAGGTGTCGGCGGCAGGGCTCAGTTGGGTGACCTATGGCAGCTCAGGCCGTATCGAACCTGGAGAGGGGCTGGTGATCGAGCGTTTCACGCAGCGCGCAGCGGACGATCACATCCGTCATTGCGTGGTCAAGACGATACTCCGACCAGAGCGGATTGTCGGGATGGTCAACCCGCACGTGGCCACGATTGCAAGCGGCGAATACGTCAACGATCGCGGCGACCCGATTCGCTGGACCTCCGTCCCCGCCATGGCCGAGTTCGCAAGCTGGAACAGCCTGCGTGTCGACCATTTTGTCGTCAAGTCACGCCGGGAATTCGCAACCAAGGCAAAACGTGGACTGGCGGACCAACCGGCGGGCATCCGGACCCGCGATGAAGCATTCTTTGCCAGCCGCGACTGCAATGAAGTTTTCGATCCGATGCCCGCCGATTTTGTCGACCGCACCAAGGACGAATTGGCGCGGCTGCGTGATAGGCTCAAGCGCTTCATTCCGCTCGATAGTCCACTGCAGACGTTGATGCGCGACTGATCGAACATGGCTGCGGGTGCGCTGCAAAATTGCCGGATTATAGTGGCCTGCACGATCTGTTCCGCGCCGCGGCGCAGCGGTTCATCGACTGAGACATTTCCCGCTGGTCGCGCATCGGTTCGCCGTCAATTCCGGAGCATGCCGCTCCAGCACTGGACGCCAAGCGACCGCCAAAGCTTGCGCCTTGGCCAACTGCGCCGGCGACATTTTTGACGCAACGTTATCTCTGATCCGGTAGGAAAATTCCCGTTTGGGTCCCGAGGCGCGGCTCGCCGCCAAGTTCAGCCATTTGTAGGCTTCGATGAAATCTTCCGGCACGCCGTGGCCCTTGTTGTACAGCAGCCCCAGCATGTACTGGCTTTCCGCGTTGCCCTGATTGGCGGCGCGCAGGCACCAAGCGGCTGCCTCGCGGTAGCTTTGCGGCACGCCGCGACCGTATGTGTGCATATAACAGAGCACGGCTTGCGCGTGGGCATCGCCTTGCTCGGCGGGCGACGGCAGCAGCCGGGCGGCCGTCGCATAATCGTGGCGCTTGAAGGCGGCGAGCCCGTCGCGCAATGGACCGGCGTTGGCCGGCAGCGCGGCAGCAAGCATCACAAGAAATATGCAGAAGGCCAGTCGGGTCGCATGTGTCATGATGCCGTCCGGTGTATTTGCTTTGCGCGTCACGCGCAGGCAGCGATCCTAACGCAATTGCCGCGCTGCTTTAACAGCCGTTCGCGGCTTCCAAGCGCGTCGATAACATATTGAGATATATAGTTTATTCGTCCTGTACCGAGCCCGCACCATGGTCTTCGGCAGCCCGGCGCGAGGGTTGGCGGCGATCCGTCATGACTCATAAAAAGCGCATTAATAAACAGTCTTGGACGAGATCTCGATCGGTTGCATGGGCTGCGCGTGTCGTGGGCTTGCCTGGGCCGATGCGCCTTCCAATTTTCTGACATAGTCGTCGTAGCCGGGCGCACCCGGTCGCGGCGGCGCTTCCGCTGGCATGCCTCCAGCCCATTGCGGCACACGATCGGCCATATTTGCGGCAAGCCATGAATTGACGGAGCCGCATCCGCCGAGCAGAAGCGATGCGCCAATGACCAAAGACGTGAGCAATGGCTTTCGTGCCATCATTGCAATATGCAACCGTTGGCGCGAGGCCGCCAGCTTGGATTATGCGAGCCAGATACGTAGCGGCCCACGCTCGCAAGCGATACAAGTCGAGTGTTTACAAGGTGCGACATCGCCAACCGCGCGTCCGTCGTCGTGCTGCCATGCGCCCATCGGCTTGCCGGTTTTCCGGATTGCCGATAGACCCCTGCGCGACATGATAGGGATCGACGGTTCGCTTCCTGTCACGCCCCGCTTTTTTTATCGCTGTTTTCTTCCACCCACCTGCCGGGCCATGGCGCATCCAAGACGCTGGCTTCTTGTCGCGATCTCGCTCCTCGTTCTCGCCGGCGTGGCGGCGACGGCGTGGGGCTTCAGCCTGGGGCTCACCGCGGAAGCGCTGGCCGTCCGGATCGACGGTCTCGGTTACTGGGCGCCGATCGGCTTTGTTGCGCTCTATGCGGTCGCCACCGTCGCTCTGGTGCCGGGCGGCATTTTCGATCTGGTTGGCGGCGCGCTGTTCGGTCCCTATCTCGGCAGTGTTTGCAATCTTCTGGGCGGCACGCTCGGCGCCGCACTCGCCTTCCTGGTTGCGCGCTACATTGCGCGCGACTGGGCCGAAACCCGCGCCGGGCCCCGGCTGCAAGGCATCATGCGCAGCGTCGACGAGGAGGACTGGCGCTTTGTCGCCTTCGTTCGGCTGGTGCCGGTCATCCCGTACAACATCACCAATTATCTGCTCGGCGTCACGCGCATTCCGTTCCCGCGCTATGTGCTCGCCACTTTGGTGTTCATGGCGCCGTCGACGGTCGCCTATACCTGGATCGGCCACGCCAGCCGCCAGGCCATCGCCGGCGATACCGAAAACATCAAGTACGCACTGATCGCGCTCGCGCTGATCGCGCTGGTGCTGCTGGTGCCGCGTTTTTATAAGCGGCTGAAAAACGGCTAACGCCAGAATTCCCGCGAGGCGATCGCCGCCCCTTCCGCCATGGCTTTGAACTTGGCGAACACCACTTGCGCGTCGACCGCCGCTTGTCCCACCCAGGTGCCGTAGCCGCAGTCGCTGCCGGCGATGACGTTCTCTCTTCCGACCAGTTTGGCGTAGCGGCCGATGCGCTGCGCGATCAGCTCGGGATGCTCGATGAAGTTCGACTTCGATTCGATGACGCCGGGGATCAGCAGCTTGCCGTCCGGCAGCTTGACGCGCTCGAACAGCGCCCATTCGTGTGCATGGCGCGGATTGGCGGCCTCGAGCGAAATCGCCTGCGGCTTGGCCATGAGCACGATGTCGATGATGTCGGCGAGCGGCACGTCGCGATGATGCGGGCCCTCGTAATTACCCCAGCACAAGTGCATACGAAGTTGCTCGGCCGGGATGTTAGCGACCGCGTGATTGAGAGCCTCAACATGCAGCCGCGCGCGCTTACGGAAGTC
>JACQDO010000374.1 GCA_016201085.1 Hyphomicrobiales bacterium
CATGCCCGCCGGCTTGAGCGTGGCGATGTCCTTGGCGACCGTCGCCAGCGTCTTGGTATTGGTGGCAATGGTCTTGGTCATGGTGTAGACGGCGTCCGGCGGCAACTTGCACGACGCCACGATATGCGTGAAGAAGCCGATGATCTGGAGATTCTTGTCCTGCTTGGGATAGGTGCCCTTGGGCAGCGTGATCAGCTTGTAGCTCGGATTGAGCTTGAGCATCTTGTCGTAAATTTCCGCCTGATCGAACATGTGGATGTCGCGCGCGGCGGCGAGATCCATCACCGCGCCTGCCGGAATCTGCGTGCCGAGCGCGAAGGCCACCGCATGGCCATCCTTCATCTGGTTCACCGAATCCGAATAGCCGACGAAGCTGATCTTCACGTCTTCGTATTTCAGCCCATGCACGCCGAGGATCTGGCGCGTGATCAGCTCGCCGGTGTTGCCGCGCTGCTGCGTGGTGAGCGATTTGCCCTTGAGGTCTTCGAACTTCTCGACGCCGGAGTCGGCATTGACGATGAACTGGTAGTATTGCGGATAGAGCGTGGCGAGATTGCATATATTGGTCGCCGCCTTGGTGAACGGCGGCTTGCCGTGGATGCCGTCGACGGTCGAGATCGAATTGCCGAAGCCGACATCGGCCTTGCCCTCGTCGACGCCACGTGCATTGGCGATGCCGGCGCCCGGCATGACCTGCACGGCGAGACCGGGTACTGCTTTTTCCCACATGTCCTTGAGCTGACCGCCGAGCGGAATCCACGATCCGCCTTGCGGGCCGGTCATCATCTTTATCTCGGCCGCGGTGGCCGGGCCGGCGATGGCCAGTGCCAAGCCTAAGCCCAAGCCGAACATCTTGATCGAATTTTTCATGGCGCTTCCCTCTCCTCGCGCCCGGCGCTTCAACCGCGCGGGCTGTTGTTATCAACTCGGATGGCGATTTTTCCCCGAACGAAGGGTACGCGGGCCTACCCGCCTCGCACAAGGGAGGGGAGGCGCGGCCCACGGCCGCGAACGGCACAGCAGACCTGCCGGCCGAGCACCGGTTCCGGCCTGGATTTTGGCTGAAAAGACGGGATTTATTGGTCGGAGTGGCAGGATTTGAACCTGCGACCCCCTCGTCCCGAACGAGGTGTTAACGGCTTCATGCGTTGAAAATTCAGCGTTTTTCGTTTCCGTTTGTCTCTTCTAATCGCGCTTTGTTCACGGTGTATCAGTGGCGGTTAGTGGCGGTTCATTGACTGTTCGCTTTGCGTGGCAGTCGTGCTGCCAACGCGTTCGATGCAGACTTCAAGAAGGTTGGATGATGGTGCCCATACCTTCGTAGCAGCGTCTCCTGCGTCATTCCGAGGAATCCCGCGGCAACCCAAGGGTCAACGCCTTGCTGCATCATCCAAGTCGCTGCGGTGTGCCGTAGCGTGTGCCTTACGATTGCTCGTCCGAATTTGGCTAAGTGGACGACCGTTTCAAAAGCTTTGCGACAGTCAACAGGACGCCCATCAAGTTCCACCACATAACGAGCCCCCGCCGCGCGCCAGACACGCATCTCTTCCACAAGCTCGGGAGCCAGCGGAACTGGCGGATATCGTTTCTGCTTCTTGTCCCGAGACCCGGCGGGGCGCCTGTAAAACAGCCCCGCGTCCAAATCGACCCACGGTCGCCCAATTTCCTGCTCGAACGAAGCCTCGCAAACGGCCGATGACCGCGTACCGGTCAAAACTCCGACCCGAATGAAAGGCTCGACATGCGCCAGCGGCTTGCGCTTTGTGGCAACCTTTTCACCCTTTTTGGCACCGCGATGCACAGTCTGCATCTCGCGCGTATTGCGACAAATCTCGATTAGCCGGTCAACCTCTTCAACCGTTAGCCACTCCTCGCGCTGAGGATTTTCATCGGGCAAGGTCACCCGCACAACGTCGCGGCAAATACCGTCGTCGATAGCAAGGTTGATTGCCGCTCTCAGATCCTCCAGCTGACGGCGAAGCCCCGCTTCGGTGAGCAGACGTGGGGGATTTCCAGTCTTCTCCGGTTTTGCCGACTTCCATGGCTTCCCAACGTTAACGGCCACATATTCCGCACAGGTTATCGAATTGATCTGGGCAAGAGTCTTATCACCCCAGTATTCGAGTAAAGATGAAACTCGTTGTCCCAGTTCTTCCGGACGAGATACTTTGGCGCCTTTTGCCTTCATATAACGGCCCAGCACGTCAGCCACCCACAGTTGCTCTGACGACTGACCTCTACGGAGATCGACTATTTTTTCCCCTCGTCTTTCGGCAAGATAGTCTTCGAGCGCCCGCTCAGCTCCTTCGCGATCCTCAAGGCGGCAGCCAGTGCTTCGGATTTGTCGACTTCCCTCCCGGATAATCCATACTGCGTGATGGGTAAGCTTTCCGCCCTTGTCATACCGGGCGGGGCGGAGCCAGAGATTAACGGGTTGTTGCTGGCGCGGCATTTTTCGATCATCTCCTTGATGGCCGTACGAGTCACGTAGTGCTTGTTGGCAATCTCGATCACAGCGAGCCTGCCCCTCTTTTTTTCGCGTCGAAGGGCGGAAACCGTTAGAAGCCCCCTTAGTTCAGGAAGTTGTGGTGCTTCAGTCAATCGAATTAAATCATGTTCGCCTGTATCGGCGAACCTTTCGCGTCCTTTATGGCCCTTTTTCTTTTGACGACGCTTTTTATCGTCTACGTCAGGGCCCATGATCGAGCTCCAACTGACGAACTTTTACAAGTGCGAACTGTTTCTCGGCTTTCCGGCTGCCCTCAATCACATCCAGCGTCGAAACTTTCGGCGACGCCCGCGCGAGGCGCTCTGCGAGCCAAGCGCGCCGTTCTCCGTCCGCAAAGACAAGATCATCTCGCTGGCGGTCTATCGGAAGTTCTGTGCTGAGCCGCCGATCGATGGCTTTGGCGTCGACGACGAGCACGGTGTGTTCGCGCGCGCGGCTCGCAGCGACATAGATGTCATGCCGATTGTAGCTCGGATCGACGTAGACAATGGCTCGCTCGACGGTCTGGCCCTGGGATGCGTGAATGGTTGCGGCGTAGGCCCAGCCAAGGCGCGGCCGGCCTTGTGCGTCCGCAGTTTTCATCGGATCAAAGGCGATCCGGCGACCATCGACATCCGCTTCAATTCGGATTCGACGATCGCCACCGGCCAGGCTCCGCCGTTCACTGACCTTTAAGACGGTGGCAACAGTGCCGTTGATGACGCCCAATCCGTCGTCGCGGACGAGGAACCTGATCCGGTCTCCGCGGGCGAGACAAATGTCCGTGGCATGACCGGAGGGCGTTGCTGCTTTGAACACGACCTCTTTGCCTGCGATCAGTCCTGCGGCTTTGCGCCGTTCGCGCACCTCACGGGAGATCGCAGCAACGGCGGCATTAGACTTGGCCAGGATCAGGGCTGAGCCGGTCTGCTCCTGGGAATGAGCCCGGTCCGCTGCGTCGACTACTGCAGCGATGGCCGCCTTGGCGCCTTGTCCCTCAATCAATAGACCGCGATCGGCGAAGGCTTTGAGTGCCGCAGCGGCACGACCGGTGCCGAAGGCAGTGATGGCGTCGCGCGCCCATGCCTCCCGTTGGCGGACAATTGTGTCGACCCTTGCCGCTTCCACGGCACGGGCCACCAAGTCGAGCCCGGCGCCGGCACCAATCGCTTGGAGCTGCTTGCGGTCGCCAACCAAGATAAGTTTGGCGCCGGCCTTGGCGACCTCACCAAGGAGCGCGTGCATTTCCCTAGACGACAGGAGCCCCGCCTCGTCGGCGATTAGGATGGTGCGGTCGTCCAAGACCTTTTGGTCCGCCTTGATCTGAGCGATCCAAGAGGCCGTTGCGCGGGACTCGATGCCGAGGTCATCGCACAACATATTTGCAATACGCCAGGCGGTGGCCGTCGCGATAATCCGGCAGCCAAGGTCGCTATAGGCATCGACGATTGGCGTGAGCATTGTGGTTTTGCCTGCACCAGGTGCGCCTTCGATGATCGAGAGGGTCGTGCCGGCGCAGGCTGTAAAGACTGCTTCCTTCTGCTCAGCGCTGAGGCGAGCTGCTCGGCAAAGACTTGCCAAGTGATTGAGATCGACGGCTCGCCACGGCCGCAACGCGAGATTTTGTGCCGTCGCGACCACCTCGCGCTCGATGGCGAGCATTTCGGGCGTCGAGTAGCAAGGAAGGCCGAGAGCGTCTCGTCCGATCTCAAGAACGGTGCCTTCGCGCAGCAGACGAGCGACCTCGCTTTCGATGCGCTCGGCCAGAAGCCCTGTGCCAACAAAGGCAGCAGCGACCGAGCGCAACAGCTCCCGGCGATCGATGACGCTTTCGTGCTCTGTGAGAGCCGCCGGCAGCGCCGCCAAGCGCTCGGAGAGCATCTGCTCGGCCGCATGACGATCAAAGGTCCGTTCCTGATCGCGCAGCCGCTCCGTGAAGGCATTGACGTCAATGCCGATCGCCTGCGCTGCCTCGGCCCAAATCTCCTCGCGCGTCTGCGCTTCGTTGGTGCGCTTGGAACTCCGCGTGGCTTTGGCAATCGCGGCGGCGAGAGCCGCGGCTTCGGCGCTGGTCACGCCGTGTCCGGCGAGTTGATCCTCGATTTCCTGCCGCCGCGCGCTGAAATACTTTATCGTGGTGTTGTCGACGCCCGCGATCTCAAAGATTCCGTTCTTGCCGATGCGGTCGATCGCGAAACCAATCTTCGTTAGTTCGTGCGCGAGCTCGGAGTGATAGACGGCGCCAGCCGTCATCTTAAAATCGCGAATGATCTTGCTGTGCAGTCCGCCGATCGTGCCGTCGGCACGCGTGGCCACATTAGGGATGACAGCATGTGTGTGAAGATTTGGATCGGCAAAGGTGCGTCCGTCGGCATGCTCGGCAGGCCTGCTCTCGCCGTGCTGAAACAACGCCGCGGTCAGAGGCACCTGTTCGATGTAGGCGCCGTTGCGACCGCGCCGCGCCCAGGTGGCTTCACGCTCCAG
>JACQDO010000375.1 GCA_016201085.1 Hyphomicrobiales bacterium
CCGGCTGGTGGGAAGGCGGCTCAATGATCATGGGCTTCGTCAACATGGACAAGTGGAACGCGCTGCCCAAGATCTACAAGGCGATTCTTGAGCAGGCTGGCCACTACGCCAACACCTGGATGATCGCGAAATACGATACCCTCAATCCGGCTGCGCTGCGGCGTCTGCTTGCGGGCGGCACGAAGTTGCACGGTTTCTCGCCGCCGATCATGGAAGCCTGCTTCAAAGCAGCCAAAGAATTGCACGGTGAAATAGCGGCGACGAATGCGAGCTTCAAGAAGGTGTACGATTCGATGACCGACTACACCAATAACGGCTACCAGTGGTTCCAGGTCGCCGAACTGAGCTATGACTCCTTCATGGTCCGTCACTCGCGCTGATCGCAACGCCATGCATTTCGGCGGCTCCGGAGTTTCGGCTCCGGAGCCGTTTTGTTTTCGTTGGTGGCTGTTTATTTTTTCGCGGGATCGCTGAAGTCGAGCGGCGGCAACTCGATTTGCGGAATTTCGATCTTCACCTTGTTCGGATCGATCGTCGAGGCGGCGCCTTTGTAGTGCATGACCATGGCCGGGAACAAAATCACCAGCAGCACCATGATCACCTGGATGACGACGAACGGCACCGCACCCCAGTAAATCTGCCCAGTGGTGACCGGGTCCATGCGCTTGCCGGTGATGCGGTCGAGATACGATTCTTTCGGCGCCACCGAGCGCAGATAGAATAGTGCAAAGCCGAATGGCGGATGCATGAACGAGGTCTGCATGTTGACGCCAAGAATGACGCCGAACCATATCAAGTCGATGCCTAGTTTCTCGGCCGCCGGTCCGAGCAGGGGGATGACGATGAAGGCGAGCTCGAAGAAATCCAGGAAGAAGGCCAGCACGAACACGAAGGCGTTGACGAAGATCAGGAATCCGATCTGTCCGCCGGGTAGCGATACCAGCAGATCCTCGACCCAGATGTGCCCGCTGACCCCGTAGAAAGTGAGCGAAAATACGCGGGCGCCGAGCAGAATGAAGACCACGAAAGCCGACAATTTGGCCGTGGATTCGACCGCCTGACGCACCAGACCCCAGGTCAATCGGCGCTTGAGGGCGCCGAGTATCAAGGCGCCGCTGGCGCCCATGGCGCCGCCTTCGGTCGGCGTGGCGACGCCGATGAAGATCGTGCCGAGCACCAGAAAAATCAGGAACAACGGCGGCACCATCACGAAGGTGGTCTGCTGCGCCATATGCGACAGGAAGCGAAAGCCGGTGACGTGGGAGACGATCCAGTTCACGATGGCGACGCCGAAGGCGAACAGGATGCCGAAGAACATGCTCAGCACGACGAAGTCGGCGCCGTGCGAGGTGGAATTCCGCATCATCGCCCAGCCGAAAACGGCGCTGGCAACCGCCAGAACGGCGAGCGAGATCAGACCGCGGCTATTGTCGGCTTCGCGGAAGCCGACCGCCTCGGCCGGAAGTCCCGGCGTCGCCTTCGGAAACAGCAGCGTGACGAAGAAGACATAAATTGCGTAAAGGCCCGCCAGCACGATGCCGGGTATGAAGGCGCCCTCATACATGTCGCCGACCGACTTGCCGAGCTGGTCGGCCATGACGATGAGCACCAGCGAAGGCGGGATGATCTGCGCCAGCGTGCCGGACGCGGCGATGACGCCGGATGCCACGCGCCGGTCGTAGCCGTAGCGCAGCATGATCGGCAGCGAGATCAGGCCCATCGATATCACCGAGGCCGCGACCACGCCGGTGGTGGCGGCAAGCAGCGCGCCAACGAATATGACTGCATAGGCAAGGCCGCCGCGCACGGTGCCGAACAATTGTCCGATGGTATCGAGCAGATCTTCCGCCATGCCGGATCGCTCTAACACCAATCCCATGAAGGTGAAGAATGGTATCGCCAGCAGCGTGTCGTTGCTCATCACCCCGTAGACGCGCTCGGGCAGGGCTTGCAGAAAGTCGGGGACGAACAAGCCTAATTCGATGCCGAGCAGTGCGAACAGCAACCCAACAGCGCCGAGCGAAAACGCCGCCGGATAGCCGAGCAGCAGAAAAACCACCAATGCGCCGAACATGATCGGCGCCATATTGTGGATCAAGAAGGCTGTCATTGAAAACTCCGGGGACCGCTATGTTCGCTCAGCGCTTCTCGATCGCTTCGACGATATGTTCGACCTCGGCTTCGAGGGCATGTACTTGTGTCGCGTGCGGATCGGGAATGAGCTCGCGCATCACGGCGATCCGCTTGACCAGCTCGGAAACGCCTTGAACGAGCAGCATCGCAAAACCGATCATCACCAGAGCCTTGCTTGGCCATTGCGGCAACCCACCGGCGTTGCCTGACTGCTCATTGACCTCGATCGAGCGAAGGAAAAAGGGAATGCCGGTTATGATCATGACGATGGTCAGCGGCAACAGAAAGAACGCATGGCCGATAACGTCGATGCTGTCGCGCAGGCGTTTCGGCAGCATGTTGTTCACGATGTCGATGCGGATATGTTCGTTGGCGAGCAGCGTCCAGGGCGAGCACAGCAGGAACACGATGCTGAATAGCACCCACTGCAATTCGAGCCACGAGTTCGACGAGGTGTCGAAAATCTTGCGCACGGAGGCGTTGGCTGCCGAAACCACCACGGCGGCAAGGATAAGCCATGCCAGGTGTCTGCCGATCCAAGCGGTGAAGGCGTCGATCCGGCGCGTTATCGGAAGCAACGCCTTGAGTACTGCGTCGAGAGCGCCCACTTAATTCCCCTCTGCCAGGCCTGGGCTGTTAGCCGGGCCGCGTTTTATTTTTGTGTCCCCAAAGCCCGGCCGTGAGACCAAGCTCCCCACCTTAATCCAATGCCTGCATCAGCCGTCAATGGACAAGTTGGTCGCATACCGGGCAGTGGGCGCCCCGAATGGGGGGTGGGGAGCGGCCATGGTTGGACGAGGGCTGCCGCACCGCGGGCAGAAACCCATGGTTAACGAACCGTAAACCCTCGGTTAACCACGCCGAGGCTACAAAAGCCGCTGGACTGCCTCTCGGGGAATGCTGGCCGCGCATGGTCCGGCCAGGCTGCCGGCATGGGTGCGCGGCACGCGAGGACACAGCATGCGGCAGTTTACGATCGCCGAGCGGCTGATAGCGGCCGTCCTGCTGTCGCTCTCCGCGACGCGAGGGATCGCGCGACCGTTGGCCGTGGCCGCCGATACCATCGACGCCATCGCCTATGCGGAACTCGCATCCGCACCGTCACTGCCGCCCGGGCGGGGCGAAATCGAGCGGTTGATTTCCGCCACCGATCGGCTCGCCGAGGCGATCGGCGAGCGCCAGCGCCGCGAGCTCGTGCATAACGATCTCGAACGCACCCGGCAGGCCGCGCGTCGCGTCAATCTATCGCAACTGGCGCACGAGGTTGAGACCGCCACCGAGGGCGGCATCCAGCCGATCGTCGCCGGCGCGTCGGCCCTGAAATTCAAGGCCGAGGACATGCTGGCCGCGCTGGAGACCGTACGGACGGCCTTCGAGGAAACCACGCGCGCCGCCGAAGGGTCGCGCGCCATGAACCAGGCCGCCGGTCAATTATCCGACCGTGTGATGCAGGCGATTGTCGAGATCGCGGAGCAGGTGCGGCGCGGCAGCGGTCTCGGCCGCGAGGCGGTGATGCGCGCCAATGCCTCGCGCATTACGATCGATGCGCTGAGCAAGGCGGCCAACCAGATCGGCGAGATCGTCACGGTGATCGACCGGATCGCGGCGCAGACCAATCTGCTGGCACTCAATGCGACCATCGAGGCGGCGCGCGCGGGCGAGGCCGGGCGCGGCTTTTCGGTGGTCGCCTCCGAGGTCAAGACGCTGGCGACGCAAACCGGGCAATCGACCGAACGGATCGGTGCCAAGATCGCCGAAATTCAAACCACCACGCGCGAAGTCGTAGCGTCGCTGTCCGGCGTCGCCGAGGCCATCGATCAGTTCTCCGACGTCACCGAGACCGTATCGGTGGCGATCGAACAGCAGGACGTCTCCGCCGTCGCCGCCGACATGCAAGCGACATCGCAATCTCTGCGCCGCGAAATCCCGGACATTGTCCGTCAGGCGGTAAAGGCCGATTTGCGCGAATTCCCGCGCTACGCGGTCGATTTCTCCGCCCGCATGGAGATCGACGGCCGCATTGCCGACGTCCGTGTTCATGACGTCAGCGAGGGCGGCGTGCGCATCGCGGCCGCCGACCCTCTCACCGTCGGCGATCGGGTCGCCTTGACCTTCCGCGGCATGAAAAAAATCGCCGGCCAGGTCGTGCGCAACGGCAAAGACGGTTGCGGCGTTTGTTTCATGCCGGTGCGACTGCGGCTGGAGGAATTGCGCGATCTGGTGACGGCGCCGGGGCAGGCGGCTTAGCCGCCGGTCACGCTCATATGGCGCGCCAGCGCCGGCTGCCGATGGCGGCGATCGATGATGAAATCGTGCCCCTTGGGCTTGCGCGTGATGGCCTCGTCGATCGCGGCATGCAGCAGTTGATCGCCTTCCGAGGCGCGCAGCGGCGTGCGCAGGTCGGCGGCGTCATTCTGGCCGAGACACATATAGAGCGTGCCGGTGCAGGTGATGCGCACCCGGTTGCAGGTCTCGCAGAAATTATGCGTCATCGGCGTGATGAAGCCGAGCCGGCCGCCGGTCTCCTTGACGCGCACGTAACGCGCCGGCCCGCCGGTGCGATAATCGATTTCTTCGAGCGTGTAGCGTTCGACCAGGCGCGACCGCACGATCGACAGCGGCAGATACTGATCGAGCCGGCTTTCGTCGACGTCGCCGAGCGGCATCACCTCGATCACCGTGAGATCCATGCCGCGGCCGTGCGCCCATTCGACCAGGCCGGCGATCTCATCCTCGTTGACGTCCTTGAGCGCCACCGCGTTGATCTTCACTTTCAATCCGGCGGCCAGCGCCGCGTCGATGCCGGCCAGCACCTTGTCGAGATCGCCCCAGCGCGTGATTTCGCGGAACGTGTCGGGATTGAGCGTGTCGAGCGACACATTGATGCGTTCGACGCCAAGCGACTTGAGCTCAGTGGAATATTTTTCCAGCTGCGAGCCATTGGTGGTGAGCGTGAGTTCCTTGAGCGCGCCGCTGGCGAGATGGCGCGACAGCGACGACACCAGCGTCATGATGCCGCGGCGCACCAGCGGCTCGCCGCCGGTCAGGCGCAGCTTGCTCACGCCTTTGGCGATGAAGGCGCTGCACAGCCGGTCGAGTTCCTCGAGGCTGAGCAGATCGGCCTTCGGCAGGAACGTCATGTGTTCCGACATGCAATAAACGCAGCGGAAATCGCAGCGGTCGGTCACCGACACGCGCAAATAGGTGATGGCGCGCGCAAACGGGTCGATCAGCGCGCGCGGGTTTGTTCCGGCGCGATCGAGTTCGAGCGAAGGGCCGCCAATCGTCGGTGCCATCGTAAATCCCCGGACGCGGATGCGACCATCCGCTGCCGCTGTATATATGAATAGTGGCGGATAATGGCCATAGCGTCTAGTGCGGTGGATTTGAAGTTCCTGCTATTGCCTGCGCGAGTCCAAACAGGAACTTCAAATCCAAACCGCACTAGAATCATGAAATTGCTAGTGTCCCTTCGATTCCGAAGTTCGCATCGGTGCGTGCTGCAAAGTTTTGCGAACTTCGGAATCGGGACACTAGCGCGCCGCGGCAACGCGGCGTCACCGGAGCGAGAGGCTGCGTGTTCGCGTCAGCGTTGCGCTGGCGTGGACGGCCAGGGCGCCGGCGCTTGCTGCTGAGCCGCTGGAGCCGCCGGTTTCGCGCGCGCCGCAGCCGGTTTGGCGGCCGGCTTGGCGGTGGACTTCTTCTTGGGCGGAGCCGGCTTTTTGACCGGCTTCGGCGGCGGCGGTGCCGGCGTGAGTTCCACGGTCACCGGATTCGGTCGCAACGCCGGATAAGAGCCGGTCGCCATGATCGGCTCCATGGTTTCGCTTTCGGGTAGATAGCCGTTGAGCGTGAAGGTGACGTTCACTGGAGAATTGACCGGCAGCGCGAGCGCGCAAGGCGTGCGGCAGGATTGCCCCGTGGAGGTCTTGGCTTCGGCGCCCGGCGGTACGGACTCGAACTGCACAGTGTCCATGATCGGCGCCGGCTTGAGCGCGTCGAGACTCATCCAATCCGGAGTCGAAGAACACGCCGCGAGAGCAAGCGCGCCGCTTGCAATCATAATGACTCGGTACATCATTATTTTTACCCGTCCATATGTGCGGCTTAGACCGCCCCACCCGTTAAACAGGATAGGGGTGCCGTCATTGGGAGGCAACCTGTTGCGCCGCGTTAACCTTACCGCGTTAACCATACCGCATTCTGCTACGATCATTGTGCGGGAAAAATGGCGGTAATCGCTGCCGGCAATTGCGCATAATGACTGATGATGCGGTCGGGCGTGTATTCGGCTACCGGGCGTTCGCTGTAGCCGAAGTCGACGGCAATGACCGGAACCCCGGCCGCGCGCGCGGTCCGGATATCTGTGGCGGAATCGCCGATCATGATGGCGTCCCCCAGGCGTCCGCCCGCCGCGGCGATGGTGCGTCGCAAAACCTCCGGATCGGGCTTCTGCATGCCGAACGTATCTTGTCCGCAGATGACGTCGAAGCGTCCGGCAAGCTTGAGCTGATCGAGCAGCAGTACCGACAAACGTTCCAGTTTGTTGGTGCACACGGCGAACCGGCAGCCGCGGCTTGCCAAGTCATCGAGCGCATCGACGAGACCGGGAAAGGGCCGCGAGCGGTCGGCAATATGAATGGCATAGTGCGCGATAAAATCCGCAAACATTTGCTCAAGCTTCGCCGGTGCAAGGACGCGGCCAGCCGCTTCGATTCCACGCGCGATCATGGCGCGGGCGCCGCCGCCGATCATGTTGCGCGCGGTTTGGTAGGCGACCTGCGGCAACCCTTCCCGCGCGAACACCACGTTGAGGGTGTCGACCAGATCGGGTGCTGTATCGATCAGGGTGCCGTCGAGGTCGAAAACGATGGTTTGGGCGGGCATGGCGGCATCGCTAATACCCCGCTACGCTCGACGCAAGGGCGAGAACCGACCCATTAACCGCAGGCGATTTTCGGCTATCCAGGCCCCTGTGAAGGGGGCTAGAAATGCGGCACGGTATCCCCAATCTGCCGATCAATTTCCCAGCGGTGCCCATGAACGCCGATGCCCAGAAACGCGCAGCCGCCGCTCGCGCCGTCGAATTTGTGCAGTCCGGCATGCGGCTCGGACTCGGCACCGGATCGACCGCCAAGCATTTCGTCGAACTGATAGGTGCGCGCGTGCGCGACGGCCTCGACATCGTCGCGGTCCCGACCTCGGAGGCGACCCATGCCGACGCCAAGCGTTGCGGCATCCCGCTGACCACGCTGGACGAGACACCCGAACTCGACCTCACCGTGGATGGTGCCGACGAGATCGCACCGGACCTGAGCCTGATCAAGGGTGGCGGCGGGGCGCTGTTGCGGGAAAAGATCGTTGCCGCCGCCTCCGCGCGCATGATCGTGATCGCCGATCAGAGCAAATGGGTTGGCGCGCTTGGCGGCTTTCCGCTACCTATCGAGGTGACCCCATTCGGGTTTGCGGCGACGCAACGGGCGGTGGAGAAGGCAATTGCCGCGATGGGACGGCCCGGGCCGCTCAAGCGGCGGCAGGATCAAAACGGCCATGCTTTCGTCACGGATGGCGGCCACTGGATCATCGACGCCGTGCTCGGCCGGATTGACGATCCGCATGCCATGGCGCATGCGCTTTCGGCTGTGCCGGGGGTGATGGAGCATGGTTTGTTTATCGGCCTCGCGCAGATGGCGATTATTGGCGGTTCCGATGGCATCAAGATCGTCGAACGACCGTGATGTCCTGAACCAGATGGAGTTATGACGATGCATTTCATGCAGACCACCCACCGCGCGATCCGCGTGGCGACTGTTGCCGCCGCGCTGGCGCTCGCCAGTCCGGCCGCTCACGCCCAGCAGCCGTCGGCGGCGGCGATGGCAACCGCCAAGGAAATCGTGGCCGTCACGGGTTCCTCCATGTTGTTCGCGCCCTTGGTCGCGGGCGTGATTGAGCAGGCGAAACTTCTGTTTCTCCAGCAGAATCCGGCGTTGAGCAAGGACCTCAACGAAATAGCCGCCAAGATGCGCAGCGACATGGCGCCTCGTTTCCAGGAACTGGTCAATGACATTGCGAAAAATTATGCGACGATGTTCACGGAACAAGAACTCAAAGACATCCTCGTCTTCTATAAGACACCGGCCGGCGCCAAGCTGATTTCCAACCAGCCCAAAGTTGCCGAGGCAAGCATGAAATTCGCGCAAACCTGGGCGAATACCCTCTCCGAACAGGTCATCGCGAAGATGCGCGATGAATTGAAAAAGAAAGGTCACGCGCTTTGAGGCGCGATTGCCGGAGCGCTGCCCGACGGGCCAGGCCAGCGAGGCGATAGCGGCCGATGGCAGACCACGAGGTCGATCTTTTCGTTATCGGCGCGGGCTCCGGCGGCGTGCGCGCCGCTCGCATTGCGTCGAGCTACGGCGCCAGCGTCACGATCGCGGAGGAATACCGGGTCGGCGGCACCTGCGTGATCCGCGGCTGCGTGCCGAAGAAGCTCCTGGTCTACGCCGCGCGATTTTCCGGCGATTTCGAAGATGCCGCCGGTTACGGCTGGAACGTCCCCGCTGCCACATTTCATTGGCCGACGCTGATCGCCAACAAGGATCGCGAGATCGCGCGGCTGGAAGCCGCCTACACCGCCACGCTCGAACGCTTCAAGGTCAAGTTGATCAAGAGCCGCGCCATGCTCGAAGACGCCCATACCGTGCGGCTTTCAAGTGGCGAACGCGTGCGCGCGAAAACCATTTTGATCGCGACCGGAGCCAGGCCCTATCATGGTGCTCAGATCGCGGGCCTCGATCATGTCATTTCATCCAACGAAGCCTTTCACCTCGCGCAATTGCCCAAGCGCGTGTTGATCCAGGGCGGCGGCTACATCGCGGTGGAGTTCGCCGGAATCTTCGCCGGGCTGGGCTCGCGGGTGACGCTGGTCTATCGCGGCGAAAATATCCTGCGCGGTTTCGATGACGATGTGCGCGAGCATTTGCGCGGCGAAATGCAAAGGCGCGGCATCAAGATTATCACCAAGCAGACCGTGGCCGCGGTCGAGAAGGTCGATCGCGGCTACGATGTCGCGTTGTCGGATAACCGGCAAATCATGGCGGACCTCGTCATGTTCGCCACCGGCCGGCATCCGAACGTGACCGGTTTCGGCCTCGAAGCGGCGGGCGTCAAACTGGCGGCCAACGGCGGCATCGCGGTCGATTCTTATTCGCGCACATCGGTCCCTAATATCTACGCGGTCGGCGACGTCACCAACCGGATCAACCTCACGCCGGTGGCAGTCCGCGAGGGACATGCTTTCGCCGACACGGTTTTCGGCGGCAAGCCGACCGAGGTCGATCACAGCAATGTCCCGACCGCCGTGTTCTCCGAGCCCGAGCTTGGCGTCGTCGGTTTGACCGAGGCGCAGGCGCGCGAGCGGCTGACCAAGGTCGACATCTACAAAACCAGTTTCCGCCCGATGAAGGCGACGTTGTCCGGACGCGACACTCGCGTGTTCATGAAGCTGGTCGTGGATGGCAGCACCGACCGTGTGGCCGGCTGTCACATTATCGGCCCCGACGCCGGCGAACTGATCCAGCTGGTCGGCGTGGCGGTTAAGATGGGGGCGACCAAGGCCGATTTCGACGCCACCATGGCGGTGCACCCGACCGCCGCCGAGGAACTGGTCACCATGCGCGAGAAGGCCGCCAGTTACAGCCAGGCCGCCGCGGAATAGCCGTTTGTTTGCGCATGATCTTGTCCGAAAACCGGTTCCCACTTTTCGGGATCGTGCGCCGCCACGGTAATTTATCGAATATCTGGCCTCGGTCGAGGGCTCTCGTGTATAAACCCCGCCGATGAGGAGTGTTTTGTGATGCCCGAGCGTTGGACGCCCGACAATTGGCGCAAGAAGCCGATCCAGCAGGTTCCGGAATACCCGGACCGGCAGGCGCTGGCCGATGTCGAAAAGCAACTGGCGACTTTCCCGCCGCTGGTCTTTGCCGGCGAGGCGCGCAGCTTGAAGAAGGCGCTGGCCAAGGTAGCCAACCGCCAGGCGTTTCTGCTGCAAGGCGGCGACTGCGCGGAGAGCTTCGCCGAGCATGGCGCCAACAACATCCGCGATTTCTTCCGCATGTTCCTGCAGATGGCGGTGGTGCTGACGTACGCCGCGGCCATGCCGGTGGTGAAGGTCGGCCGCATCGCCGGCCAGTTCGCCAAGCCGCGCTCCTCGCCGACCGAGAAGCGCGACGGCATGGAGCTGCCGAGCTATCGCGGCGACATCATCAACGACAATGCGTTCACGCCGGAATCGCGCACGCCCGATCCGCGCCGCCAGCTCGACGCCTATCGCCAATCGGCGGCGACGCTCAATCTGCTGCGCGCCTTCGCGCAAGGCGGCTACGCCAATCTCGCCAGCGTGCGGCAGTGGATGCTTGGCTTCGTCAAGGACTCACCGCAGTCGCGCCGCTATGTCGAATTGTCCGACCGCATCTCGGAGGCGCTCGGCTTCATGCAGGCTTGCGGGCTCGATCTGGAAAGCCATCCCGAGCTGCGCACCACCGATTTCTACACCAGCCACGAGGCGCTGCTGCTCGGCTTCGAGGAATCGCTTACCCGCATCGATTCCACGACCGGCGACTGGTACGCCACCTCCGGCCATATGCTGTGGATCGGCGACCGCACACGCCAATACGATCACGCGCACATCGAATATGCCCGCGGCATCAAGAATCCGCTCGGCCTCAAATGCGGACCCTCGCTCAAGGCCGACGACTTGCTGCGGCTGATCGACATCCTCAATCCGGACAACGAAGCCGGCCGCCTCACGCTGATCGGCCGCTTCGGCGCCGAGAAGCTCGGCGAGCATCTGCCGGCGCTGGTGCGCGCGGTGAAACGCGAGGGCAGGGTGGTACTGTGGTCGTGCGATCCGATGCACGGCAACACCATCACCTCGGCGAGCGGCTACAAGACGCGGCCGTTCGACCTGATCCTGAAAGAGGTGCGGCAATTCTTCGAGGTGCATGCGGCCGAAGGCAGCTATGCCGGCGGCGTGCATCTGGAGATGACCGGGCAGAACGTCACCGAATGCACCGGCGGCGCCCGCGCCATTAGCGACGCCGAACTCAACGACCGCTATCACACGGTCTGCGATCCGCGGCTCAATGCCGAGCAGGCCATCGATCTCGCCTTCCTGCTGGCCGAGCTGCTCAAGAACGAACGCTCGTCCAAGCCGATGCCGGCGGTGGCGGGATTATAAGCGTCCAAAAGCGACGAGCATCTCGGGACTACCGAGACATGGGAGAGGATTACATGACAAGCGCAAGGGCTTCGCTCGCGCGAGCGGTCGGTATGGTCTGCCTGGCTGGCGCGCTCGGCATTTTATTTGGCAGCAGTGCGATGGCCGGTGTCATCGAGGTCTTTCATGCCGACTCGCTCGGCGGCCCGATGAGCGGGCTGAAGAAGGCCTTTGAAGGCAAGCACCAAGGCGTCACCATCAACCTCACCCCGAGCACGTCACGTCAGTTGGCCGATCGCATCCTCAAGGGCGAGACTTGCGACGTGTTCGCGCCGTCCTCGGCCCCGATCGCCAATGAACTGGTGACAAAAAATGCCGCGGATTGGTCGGTGGTTTTCTCGGCCAATGAAATGGCCGTCATCACCGCCAAGGGCAATCCGCTGGGCATTCAAAAGATCGCCGATCTCGCCAAGCCGGGCGTGAGCTTCGTGCGCATCACCGCCGAAAAGGATCTCGGCACCGGACGCACCGTCGAATTTCTCAAACGCGCCGCTACGCTGGAGGGCAAGCCGGAGCTCGCGCAGAAGATTATCGATGCGGCGATGGCGGCAAACTCGGTGCCCGACACCGTACGCACGGTGCGGGAAGGCAAGGCGAACGCCGGTGTCGTCTATTTCTCCGCCGCGGTCGCCGCCAAGAACGATCTCGAGATCGTCCGCTTTCCCGCCAGCGTCAACCTGAGCGATGCCATTCAAAACGCCGCGGCCGTTCCGCATACGGCGAAAAATCCAAAGGAAGCGATTGAGTTTGTGCGCTTCATTCTATCGGCCGAAGGGCAGGCCATTCTGCTGCAAACCGGCCAGCCGCCCGTGGTGCCCGCGATCCGCAAAGGAAAAATACCGCCGGAGCTGGCAAACTGACCGCGAAAGGGCATGCACGGCAGCCATACCGGCGCGCGATTGCCGACCGGAAAGCCAGGCGGTAGAGCAATGCCATGAGCGCCCGCCCTTCCGATAGGCTCGCGATCGCCATCGCGCAGCTCAACTCGACCGTCGGCGACATCGCCGGCAATGCCGAGAAAGTCCGCCGCGCGCGCCTGGAAGCGGCGGCGCAGGGCGCCGATCTGGTGGTTTTCCCCGAACTGTTCATCGCCGGCTATCCGCCCGAGGATCTGGTGCTCAAGCCGGCATTCCAGGCGGCCTGCCGCTCGGCCATCGAGACGCTGGCGCGCGAGACCGCGGCACCAGGGCCGGCTCTGCTGGTCGGCACGCCTTGGTTGGAAGGCGGCAAGCTCTACAACGCGGTGGCGCTGCTCGATGGCGGCTCCATCGCGGCATTGCGCTACAAGGTCGATCTGCCCAATTACGGCGTGTTCGACGAGAAACGCGTGTTTGCCGCCGGGCCGATGCCGGGGCCGGTGAGCTTTCGCGGCGTGCGGCTGGGTCTGCCGATCTGCGAGGACATCTGGGGCGAGGAAATAGTCGAGTGTCTGGCGGAGACCGGCGCCGAGCTGCTGGTGGTGCCGAACGGCTCGCCCTATTGGCGGCAGAAAGGCGACGTGCGCATCAACATCGCGGTGGCGCGCGTCACCGAGCAGGGGCTGCCGACTATCTACGTCAACCAGGTCGGCGGCCAGGACGAACTGGTGTTCGACGGCGTTTCGTTCGCTCTGCACGCCGACTGCTCGCTGGCATTCCAGCTCGCCGGCTTCCAGGAGACCGTCGTCACCACGCAATGGGTCAGGCGCGATGCCACCTGGCGCTGCGAGAATGGGCCGATGGTCGCCGGCGTCGAAGCCGATCATGCCGACTATGCCGCCTGCGTGCTAGGCTTGCGCGACTACGTCATCAAGAACGGATTCCCCGGCGTCGTGCTCGGACTGTCCGGCGGCGTCGACTCCGCGCTGTGCGCGACCATGGCGGTCGATGCGCTCGGCCCAGAGCGCGTACGCTGCGTGATGCTGCCCTACAAGTTCACCGCGCAGGAATCGCTCGACGATGCCGCCGCCTGCGCCAAGGCGCTCGGCGTGCGTTACGAAATGTTGCCGATCGCATCCGCGGTCGAAGGCCTGGAAAAGGCGCTGGCGCCCGCATTCCCCGGGCTGCCGCGCGACGTCACCGAGGAAAACCTGCAGGCGCGCGCGCGCGGCGTCATGCTGATGGGGATCTCCAACAAGTTCAATCTGATGGTGGTGACCACCGGCAACAAGTCGGAAATGTCGGTCGGCTATGCCACGCTTTACGGCGACATGAACGGCGGCTTCAACCCGATCAAGGATCTTTATAAAACCGAAGTGTTCCGCCTGTCACGGCTGCGCAACGAGTGGAAACCGGACGGCGCGCTCGGACCCGCAGGTCTGGTGATCCCGGACAACATCATCACGCGGCCGCCGACCGCGGAATTGCGCGAGAACCAGAAGGACGA
>JACQDO010000043.1 GCA_016201085.1 Hyphomicrobiales bacterium
CGTGCCTGGCCCGCGGCCCTGCACCGCGATCTTGCTTTCCTAGCCGGTTACCGCGACCGCGGGCTCAACACCCGCCAAACCCGCGAGCTGCTCCGGCACCGGGCCGCCGGTCGCCCAGTCGAGCAATTCGACGGTATGGACGACCGGAATGGCGGTGCCGGCGGCAATCTGCGTGATGCAGCCGATATTGCCGGCTGCGATCACGTCCGGCTGGAGCTTTTCGATGTTGGCGACTTTGCGGTCCCGCAACCTCTCCGCCAGGTCGGGCTGCAGGATGTTGTAGGTGCCGGCCGAGCCGCAACACAAATGCCCCTCCGGCACATCCTTGACGACGAAGCCGCACCTGGAAAGCAGTTCTTTCGGCTCACGCGCGATCTTTTGGCCGTGCTGCAGCGAACAGGCGGCATGATAGGCGACGGTGAGCCGCGCCGGCGGCGCCGCTGCCTGAATATCGAGCGTCGCCAGATATTCGCTGACGTCCTTGGCCAGCGCCGCAATGCGCGCCGCCTTGACGGCATAAGCCGTATCGGTGCGCAGCATGAAGCCATAGTCCTTTACCGCCGTGCCGCAGCCGGAGACGGTGATCAGGATGGCGTCGAGCCCCGCTTCTTCAAGCTCGCGCGTCCAGGCCTCGATATTGTTGCGCGCCATCGCCAGCGCCTGCTGCTCGCGGCCCATGTGGTGCACCAGCGAGCCGCAGCAGGCCTCGCCCATAGCCACCACCACCTCGATGCCGTTGCGGTTCAAGAGGCGGATGGCGGCCTCGTTGGTGGCGGGCGACAGCTCCGGACCGATGCAGCCGGACAGCAGCGCCACCCGGCCGCGGCGGGCGCCTTGCGCGGCATGGACCTTGCCGGTGCGCACGGATGGTGGCGCCAGCCGGCGGCTCGGCGTCAGCTGCAGCATCGCCGCCATGCGCTTGAGACCGAGCGCGCGCAGCAGCGGCGCCAGCGGCTTGGCGAGCCAGCCCGCCACGGCGGCGAGCCGGAACAGCGCCGGATCGGTGAGCACGCGCGCCAGCAGCGCCCGTATGGCGCGGTCGAACAGCGGGCGCTTGTACGTCTTCTCGATATGCTCGCGGGCATGATCGACCAGATGCATGTAATGCACGCCGGACGGACAGGTGGTCATGCAGGCGAGGCACGACAGGCAGCGGTCGATATGCTTGACCACTTCGCGCGTGGCCGGCTGCTCGTTCTCGATCATGTCCTTGATGAGATAGATGCGCCCGCGCGGGCTATCGAGCTCGTCGCCGAGCAGCACGTAAGTCGGACAGGTGGCGGTGCAGAAGCCGCAATGCACGCAGGCGCGCAGGATTTTTTCCGCGCTGTAGATCTGCGGGTCGGCCAGTTGCGTGAGGGAGAAATTAGTTTGCATTGCGCTTTCTACGAATTCACTTCATTTTCTCGTATTTGCAGTTCAATTCTTGCATAACAATGTTAGCGAGCTGCATACCGGTATATGGATCAATCGGCTCGATTTCTCTTATTCGTTTGATTACTTTGTTGCCGAGTTCGTGCCAGTTAGCCAATCCAACGCATGGAGGGGTTCTGTTATAGATGTGCTCGTGAAAGGCCATTCCTTCAAGAAAGCCTGTGACAAAATAGACGCAATTCAAAGCGCTGCGCTCGTTCAACTGCTTACATTGATGAACAACATTGCCGAAGTTAGCGATATTTTTTCCAGCATCGTCATCTGCGAATGCGATTGTCGGAAAAGCAATCCAACCGAGAAAGACATAGGTTGAGATTCTGCAACAAACCAAGCTCATGTTTCACCTTTACGCTCAGGCCTGAAGTCACACCCCCGCCCACATGCGGCCGGGATTGAGCACGCCCTTGGGATCGAAGCCCTCCTTCACGCGCTTGCTCAAACCGGCGAGGCCGGCCGCCTGCGGCTCGAACACGTCGAGCGCGGCGCGCACCGAGGCCGGCGCGCGCACCAGCGTGGCGTGGCCGCCGAGCTGTTTGACCGCGCCGCGAATCGCCGCCGCATCGGGCTCGTGTGCAAACGGCATCGCCACCCACACCAGGCCGCCGGCCCAGTCGTAGAACATCTGCGCCGCCGGCGTGATCAGGTCGACCAGTTCGTGGCCGCGCGCGGGCGCGGTCGAGATGCGCCAGAGCGGGCGCTCGCGCGCGCTCTCGGCGGCGAACGGCTTGACCTGCCGCACGCTGCGCCAGAGCGCGCGCGAATCTTTTTCATCGAGCAGCGCCACCGCGCCGAACGGCTTGAGCAGTGCGGCCAGCGCGGCCTTGCGATGCGCGACCGACGGCGCCACGCCTTCCAGCCTGAGCACGGTGCTGGCTTCCGGCTTCGGCAAGCCGTCGAAATACGACGCCACGTGATCGGGCAGATGCGCGGCGGCGGAAACATCGCAGGACGAGCCCATGGCGGCGGCCATGGCGGCGCAGGCGCGCGCGTCGTCGAGGCCGCTGACCAGCACACTCGCCTCGGTTTCCGGCTTGGGCAGAACTTTGATCGTAATGTCGGTCATGGCGGCGAGCGTGCCCCAGGAGCCGGCCAAGAGCTTGCACATGTCGTAGCCGGTGACGTTCTTCACCACACGGCCGCCCGACTTGACGGTCTCGGCGCGGCCGGTGACGCAGGTCACCCCAAGGAAATGGTCGCGCGCTGCGCCCGCTTTGACGCGGCGCGGACCGGAAAGATTGCTGGCGATGACGCCGCCGATGCTGCCCTGCCCGGCCGCTCCGCCGAACAGCGGGCCATAGTCCATCGGCTCGAAGGCAAGCTGCTGGTTGTTTTTATCCAGCAGCGCCTCGATTTCGGATAGCGGCGTGCCGGCGCGCGCCGAGAGCACCAGCTCCTCCGGCTCGTACAGCGTGACGCCGGAAAGGCCGGACAGGTCGAGCGTCAGGTCGGTCTGGCTCGGCCGGCCGATGGCGCGTTTGCTGCCCTGTCCCGTGAGCTCCAGGGCCTTGTCGTTGCCGAGCGCCCAGCGCACGGCGTCCTCGACCTCTTGGGCGTCGCGGGGTTTGAGGATGTCGGTCATGCGGCAACGAACTCTTTGCTTCACCTCTCCCATAGGGAGAGGTCGGATCGCGGAACGCGATCCGGGTGAGGGGTTATAGCCTAACGAGAGTCGCTTGCCCCCTCACCCCAACCCTCTCCCCCAAGGGGAGAGGGAGTTCGGCCGTGTGTGTGGCGCTGCTGTGCATCGAACCCCGACAGTATTGAACTAGAATCTCGGAATATCCGGGAACGGCAGCTTGCCGCCGGAAATATGCATGCGGCCCAACTCGGCGCACGAGCGCAGCACCGGGAACATCTTGCCGGGATTGAGCAGGCCCTTGTCGTCGAAGGCGCATTTGACGCGCTGCTGGGCGGCGAGATCGAGTTCGGAGAACATCTCGCCCATCAGGTCGCGCTTCTCGACGCCGACGCCGTGCTCGCCGGTCAAGACGCCGCCGACCTTGACGCACAGCCTGAGCACGTCGGCGCCGAACTCCTCGGCGCGGTCGAGCTCGCCCGGTATGTTGGCGTCGTACAGGATGAGCGGGTGCAGATTGCCGTCGCCGGCGTGGAACACATTGGCGCAGCGCAGCCGGTATTTCTCCGACATTTTTTTCATCTCGGCCAGCACCTGCGGCAGCTTGGCGCGCGGAATGGTGCCGTCCATGCAGAAATAGTCGGGCGAGATGCGGCCGACCGCACCGAACGCCGCCTTGCGGCCGGACCAGAACAGCAGCCGTTCTTCTTCCGACGTGGACAC
>JACQDO010000378.1 GCA_016201085.1 Hyphomicrobiales bacterium
CGGGCGCCGCACCCGGCTCCATCCTCGAAACGTCTCGCGAAGACGCCCCTCGTTGAGCCAGGCTGGTGGAATATAGTCCGTAACGAGGAATTAAGTCAAGGGGGATTTTTGCACACGCGGAGAAAAAATCCGGCCGGACGCCCGCCCGTGACGGAAATCGCAAGCACTCCAGATTTCAATAGGTAAGGCGGCAAGCTAACTTGCGGCGATGAAACGCCCCATCCGCATGCGTGCTTCGTTTGCGACAGTCTCCGTTAAGAAGCGGACCGTGCTTGCACGCGCCAAGCGTGGCGCAAACTCAATCGACAAGGGTTCGGCCAAAATCGATAATCCGTTTGCGTCGTTCACCGAATGGTCGAGCGAGGCAGATGAAAAGGCTTACGCAAAGCTCTGATCGCTTCAATGATCAGCCTCACAGCTTACGCGGCTTGGGCGGCGGCAGTTCGCAGCCGGTGCCCCAGGACTGCATCCAGGCGCGCACTTCTTCCCATGGCACGCCCTCGCGTGTGCGCTCGAACTCTTCGAGCCGTCGTGCATCTTCGGCGAGGATTTCAGGCGCCCATGGATTTGTCACGCCCATCGTGCCTCTCCATTCGGAATTTGAAAATTCAAATCCGCTTCTGGATTCCGGGTCCGCGCCACCTATGTCGGCTTTAGCCGACATAGGCATTATAGATTGCCGATCTCGGGCAAGCCCGAGATCGGTGGCGTCCCGGAATAACAATTACGCCTTCGCACTCGGCCTTGCCGACACCGCGGCGTGCCAGCGCGCCACGTTGGCGAGACCTTCGGGCAGCGGAATCTTCGCCGGCTTCAAAAAGTCGACGGTGACCAGCGCGGTGATGTCGGCCACCGAGTAGCGATCGCCGGCGATGAATTCGCGCGTGGCCAATTCGCCGTCGAGCAATTGCAGGAACCAGGCGACGCGCGGCTTGTTGGCCTCGGCCCAGGCCGGCACCTGCGGCACCTCCAGCGCCTTCATGGCCGGATGCAGATGGCGGAACACCGCCGCCACGTTGGCAAAAAAATTGATCTCGCAGCGCCTATTCCACATCTCGACCAGCGCCTTCTCCTTAGGCCCGACCCCGAACAGCGGCGGCTGCGGCTGCAACTCCTCGAAATAGCGGCAGATGGCGATCGACTCGGTGAGCACCGTGCCGTCGTCGAGCAGCAGCGCCGGCATGCGCTGCAACGGGTTGATGGCGGTGTATTCAGGGGTCTTGTGCTGCATCTGCATCATGTCGACCTGCTCGGTCGGCAGCGATACGCCCTTCTCGGCGAGGAAAATGCGGGTGCGCCGGGGGTTGGGCGCCATTTTGCTGTCATAGAGCTTCATTTTCGGTCTCCCGGTTCGGTTTTCCTCTCAAAACCACCCGACCATGGCCGAAAAACCCTGTCAAAGGGGGGCTTCTTGCTTCCGCATGATCTTGTCCGAAAACCGGTACCCACTTTTCGGGATCATGCGGCGGTTTATATTCGTTAACCAGTGTTTTTAGTTTCCTCTTAAGCAAGGCTTTAAGGATTTTGGGCGAGCGTGCAGCCTGGCCCCGTGCGTACAAGCGTTAATTGATGCCGATTCCAGGCGAACAGCCCGATTTGACCGCCCTGCCACCGGAAACCTCGCCGGTGAAGCGCCGCCTTGCCTCACAGCATGTGCGCGACGCGCGCGACCGGCTGACCTCGTCGAGCGGCACCCGCCCGGCCTTCGATTACGAGCTGTTGCGGCAATACGCGCAGAACCGGCTGTCGGCCTCGCTGGTGATGCTGCTGCTGGTGGCGACCATCGGCTTGCTGTCGGGCCTGTGGAGCGGTGCCGTCACCGCCGGCGCCTGGACCGCCTCGGTGCTGATCATCCACGCCGTCATCATCACCAAGTGCCGGCAGTTCCTCGACCAGCCGATGGCGGCGATTTCGGCGCGCGCCTGGCGGCTGCGCTTCATCATGCTCGATCTGTTTTACGGCCTGGCCTGGATGTTCATCCTGATCAACCCGGTCGGCGTCGACGAGAGCTCGAACACGTTCATGCTGTTCGTCATGCTGCTGGTGGTGGCGGTGTCCAGCATGCTGGCGTCGAGCCTGCCGATGGCGGTCATCGCCTCCACCTTTCCGGTCACCATCGCGGTGGCGCTCAATTTCGCGCTGCAAGCCACGCTGCGCGACTACATCCTGGCCATCATGGCGCTCACCGCGCAGGGCTATTTCGCCGTGCTCGCCTACCGGCTCTATTCGACCACGCTGGCGACGCTGATTGCGCGCGCCGAAAAGGATGCGCTGATCGGCGAGCTGGAACAGGCAAAGTCCGTGTCCGACGAAGGGCGGCGACGCGCGGAAGCCGCCAACATCGCCAAGTCGCGCTTCCTGGCGCAGATGAGCCACGAATTGCGCACCCCGCTCAACGCCATTCTCGGTTTTTCCGAAGTGATGAAGACCGAGGTGTTCGGCGAGCACGCGGTGCCGGCCTACAAGGAATATTCCGCCGACATCCATAATTCCGGCGTGCACCTGCTCGGCCTGATCAACGAGATCCTCGATTTGTCGCGCATCGAGGCCGGCCGCTACGAGCTCAACGAGGAATCGGTCTCGCTGGTCGGCATCGTCGAGGATTGCCATCATCTGCTCAAGCTGCGCGCCACCAATCGCGGCATCACGCTGCACGACGTGTTCGAAAGCGAGCTGCCGCGGCTGTGGGCGGACGAGCGCGCCCTCCGCCAGATCTGCCTCAATTTGCTGTCGAACGCGATCAAGTTCACGCCGCAGGGCGGCGAGATCTGGCTGAAGGTGGGCTGGACCGCCTCCGGCGGCCAATACATGAGCGTCACCGACACCGGCGCCGGCATTCCGGAAGAGGAAATCCCGGTGGTGCTGTCCTCCTTCGGCCAGGGCTCGAACTCGATCAAATCGGCCGAACAGGGCGCAGGCCTGGGCCTGCCGATCGCCAAGAATCTCACCGAGATGCATGGCGGCACCTTCGCGCTCAAGTCGAAGCTGCGCATCGGCACCGAGGTGATCGTCACCTTCCCGCCCGAGCGGGTGGTGGCGGCGATGGCGCCGATGTCCGAGCATGCGCCGCCGCTCACGCCCCCGGGCGAGCCGATCCTCAGCCAGGAGGAACGGCGCCGCTTGAGCCGGCGGCCGCTGTTCCGGGCCGGCACTTGATTACTGAGCATGACCCCGAAAAGTGGGAACCGGTTTCCGGACAAGGTAATGCTCCAATGAAAGACCTACATGCGACAACGGCGCGATTGCCTTCCCGCTTATGGCGCTTATGTTCGCGGCCATAGGGAACGGACAATGATCGAAAGCCCTTGCGTCAAGGTCTGCACCATCGATGCCCGTTGCGGGCTGTGTCTCGGTTGCGGCCGCAGCATCGACGAGATCGCGCGCTGGAGCGCCATGAGCGCCGCCGAGCGGGCGCGGGTGATGCGCGAATTGCCGGCCCGCAACCGCGGCGCCGCCACAGCCGCGGCAGGATGAGCCCGTGAGCCGCCGCCTGACATGGTCGCTTGTGCTCGGCGTTGCGTTGTCGCTCGCCGCGCTGATCGCCTCGAGCGACCAGGACGCCATCGCCAATCTGCTGCGCCATGACGTCGGCTCGCTGGCGGTCAAGATCGTGCTGCTGGCCTTTGTCGGCGGCCTGGTGCTGGTGATGTTCCGCGAGCGCCTGTCGCAGGCGCTGGAGGCGATCCTGTTCTGGGCGGTGATCGGCATGCTGCTGGTGGTGGGCTACAGCTACCGCTTCGAGCTGCGCGACGTCGTCGACCGCGTGATGGCGGAGTTGGTGCCCGGCCACGTCGCCGGTCATGGCCGCAACGTCGATGTGGTGCGCGGGCACAGCGGCGATTTCGCCCTCACCGCGCACATCAACGGCGCGCGAGTCGCCATGGTGCTCGATACCGGCGCGAGCTCGGTGGTGCTGACGCAGGAAGCGGCCAAGGCCATCGGCCTGCCGCTGGAAGTGCTCACCTACACGGTCAATGTCGACACCGCCAACGGCCGCACGCGCGCCGCCGCGGTGACGCTCGACCGCATCGCCGTCGGCGGCCTGACCGAACGCGCGGTGCCGGCGCTGGTGGCGCAACCGGGGCAGCTCAAGAACAACCTGCTCGGCATGAGTTTCCTCAACCGGCTGCAAAGCTGGGAGGTGCGCGGCGACAAGCTGCGCATGCGCGGCACGCCGTAAGCGGGCGCGTGCCTAGGAGAGCGTGTTCAGCCAATTCAGCAACGCACCCGCCAGCACCGGCGCGGCCAGCGTCAAGAGCCCGATGACGACACGCCGGCGCGCGGCATTGTCGCCAAGCTCCAGCACCGATCGCGTCACGTCCCGTGGATCGACCCTGACTTTGACCTTGGCGCCGACCGGATATTTATCGGCGATCGCCTTGGCCGCGCTCGCCGATAAATAGCGAACGCTCACCGACTGGATGTCGTCGTTCTCCAGATGCTGTCCATGCACGTCGTAGCGGTAGTTCACCTCGGGAGCATACATCGGACCGGCATAGCTGTAGCTCACGCCCACCTCGCTCGATAACACCGTGCCGGAGAATACCGGCCAAGACACGGCGGCGCGCGTCTGCAGCCAATTGAGCAATCCCTCCACAATGACGTAACCGCCGAGCGGCCAAAGCATCACGCCAAGTAGGGCGATGCCGTCCCATATCCCGGGCGCGCTGGTGCCGCTCTTGGGGACGATATCGTACAAGGCCGCTGCGCCCAGCAAGACCGCGATCGGCACACCGATGCGCAGCACCCTCAGCAATTGGATCGCCGCCTGTATGCCGATGCCCAAAACCGCCTCCGCTCCGCCTGCGGGCCCAATCTATAACAAACTGACGGCGAAGCGCAGCGCGACCAGGCCGAGAAAACAAGCGAAGGCGATTTCCAGCTTGCGGCGCGGCAGCCAGTGCGCCAGCCGCACGCCATAGCTCGCCGTGTAGCTCGACACCGGCGCCATCAGCGCAAAACCGATCAGCGAGACGAAGCCGATCGACAGCGGCGGCATTTGGGCCATGTAGGGCCAGCCGGCCAGCATATAGCCGAAGGTGCCGGCAATGGTGATCGGCACGCCGACGCCGGCGGAGGTCGCCACCGCCTGCTGCATCGTCCGTCCATAGAAGGTCAGCACCGCGTTGGAAATCGTGCCGCCGCTCACGCCCACCAGCGAGGAGACCAGCCCGGTGATGAAACCGTAGAAATTGAGCCAGCCGCGCCCGGGCAATTCGCTGCCGAGATTCCAGCGCTCGGTGCCGAACAGCATGCGCAAGGCCATCAACGTTGCAAATACGACGAACACGATCTTGAAAAGCTGCGCCGGCGCGTAATGCGCGACGACGGAGCCGATGGCGACGCCGACGATCGCCGGCAGCGTCCAGATTCGCACTACTTCCGGGATCACCGCGCCCTTCTTCTTGTGCGCGATGTACGAGCGTATCGTGGTCGGCACGATGATGGCGAGCGAGGTGCCGATACACACCTGCATGCGCACCTCTTCCGGCACGCCGAGCGCGCGGAACACTTCGTACAGCACGGGCACGATGACGGCGCCGCCGCCGATGCCGAACAGGCCGGCTAGGATGCCGACCAGGACGCCGCCGGCGACGATCCAGAGCGCAAGCAGCATGAGCTCGCCGATCGGATAACCCAGCAGCATATTCCCTCGGAATGACGCGGAAGGCGGGACAGGAAAATCGTTAGGCGGCGATGTGCGATAAATCCGGGCGCGTGTCCAGCACCAGCGCGAGCGCCTCAGCCATGACGGCGGCGCTTGCGCCGGGCTTGACGCCTTCGGTGGCCAGATGCCGGCGGAAGGCGCGCGCGCCCGGCACCGCATGGATCAGGCCGAGCACGTGGCGGGTGATGGCATGCAGCCGCACGCCTTTGGCAATTTCGCGTTCGATATAGGGCATGAGCGCGAGCGCCGCCGCCTTCGGCGTGTCGAACGGCGCCGGCTCGCCGAACAGCAGCGGATCGACGCCGAGCAGCCGCCACGGCTCCTGATAGGCGGCGCGCCCCATCATCACGCCGTCGACGGCGCTCAGTTGCTCTTGCGCCTGCTCAAGGCTGGCGATGCCGCCATTGAGCACGATCGGAAGATCGCGGTGCGCGCGCTTGAGCCGATGCACGATGGCATAATCGAGCGGCGGCACGTCGCGATTTTCCCGCGGCGACAAGCCCTTCAGCCAGGCCTTGCGCGCGTGCACAATGAGCGCGTCGGTGCCGGCGGCCTTCACCGCATCGGCAAAGGAAAACAGCGCCTGCTCCGGATCCTGCTCGTCGATGCCGAGGCGGCATTTCACCGTCACCGGAATCTTGACCGCTGCCTTCATGGCGGCGACGCAGCCGGCGACCAGCGCCGGCTCCAGCATCATGCAGGCGCCGAAGCGGCCCTCCTGCACGCGGTCGGACGGACAGCCGACGTTCAGATTGACTTCGTCGTAGCCGAAATCCTCGGCGATACGCGCGCAAGTGCCGAGCGCGGCCGCCTCGCTGCCGCCGAGCTGCAGCGCCACCGGATGCTCGGACGCATCGAAGCCGAGCAGCCGCGCGCGGTCGCCGCGCAGCACCGCGCCGGTAGTGAGCATTTCGGTATAGAGCAGCGCGCGGCGCGTGAGCAGGCGATGGAAGAACCGGCAGTGCCGGTCGGTCCATTCCATCATCGGGGCAATACTAAAGCGCCGTTGCAGCATTATTGCGATCTTCCCATTGATTTCCGTCGCTTTGGCAATATCGTTGCCCGCCCGATCCGCGCCCAGATCGGAGTATTGCCGCTAAATTCCAATTCTTGCAAACGATTGAATTCCACTGGCCCCCGGCAAGAGAACGACAATCCGGCCGTGCCTCACGCGCTGGTATTGCGCGACGCCGGTCGGTGCCATCATCGAAATGGACGTCTGGTGCCTAGCGCACGATCCCGAAAAGTGGGAACCGGTTTTCGGAAAAGATCATGCGCTAGCAAAATGTTAGGGAAATAGTGATTCAAACTCAGCGGATCACGCTCTAACTGCCGCGCTGAAGCGAAATCGATGCGCGCTTCACGGCGGTCTTCTCTTCTCGCGATTGGATGATCACCGATTGCCGATTGTCCTGCGTGATCAACGTCAACTGCGCGGAAAATGACGGCCCTTTGGCCAGAATTTCGAAACGGTTGCCACCTGCTTTGCCGGAAATCGTTCCGGCAACATTTCGGGACGATTCGCTCCATGTGCCGCTGATGGCGCCGGCAGCATTCTTGGCGCTGGCGCGAAGATCGAAATTATAGGTTTCGCTGGCGCACCGAATATTGAGCTGAAGACTACTCTGCTGCTCCAGCACGTCATAGGACGCGCGGCATCGAATCGGTTCCTTCGCGCCGCTCGTAAGGTCAATGGTTCCGTTACCCGACCATTGACCCGCCAATTTTTCGAAAGGTGCCGGACCCTGCGCATGCCCAACGCCATGGGCTGACGACCAAAGCGCAAGAGCAAGGCCCGCAATGGCGATTGTGTTGGCAGCGATTATCGATCGCATCGTCATGACCGTGTTCAATGGATTGAGCCGGGTCATCGCAAGCGACGCCATGACGCCGATATAACAACCTCGACCTTCAGTTGTTCCGACGATGGAACGTGAATGAGGCGTGGCGCTTATAAATGCAGCACCAATCCAGGCGAAGGACGCAAGATGCGGCCCATTTTCTACCCCGTACTGGCACTCATTTTGACCCTGGGCGGAACGCCACTGGCGGCTGAAAACCAGCCGACTCAACAGCAGGGCCCTTTTGATTTCAAAGGCACGCCAGAGGAACAGGCGGCCTGCGCGCCGGATTCGAAAAAATTCTGCAGCGACGCCATTCCCGACACGTTTCGCGTGCTCGCATGCCTGCAGGAACACCGCGAGCGCCTGCGCAAGGCCTGTCGGCAGGTCCTTGAAGACAACGGTCAGTGACCGGAACGACGCTTCGCCGCGGCAACCCATTCCCAGCCGCGTTTGTATAGCGTCGTCAATATCTTGCGCAGACGGCTGGCGCGGGGCGCAATGGCCGGCAGATGCTCCGGGATGGCCGCGGTTGCGCGCCCTAAGTAGCCGCGATGCTTGATGACCGCCCAGACGACCGGATTCCAGCTCTGCCAGACTTGCTCCGCCTCACCCCGGCATAGGCCGGCGATGACTTCCGGGACCGGGCCAAACGCCTCCGGCATGGCATCGGAGATTTCGGTATCCCGCAGCACGTTCCATCGTGAGAGCCCGCCCATCATCGGCGAGCCGATGGCGTAGATGACACGGCTGATCCGTGTCTCCCGAATCGGAAACGAACACATCGCGCAGGGCTCAACATTCGAATACAGCGTACAGGTCGACAAATCTTTCCGACCGAGAATTTCCTGAGCTTGGGAAACGGCAACCAACTCCGCATGCCGCGTCACATCCGCGCGCTGCAC
>JACQDO010000379.1 GCA_016201085.1 Hyphomicrobiales bacterium
ACGCCGGCGACGAACAGGATGCCGGTGGGAACCTGAACCTTGGAAGGGGTGCCGATGATGCCGGCGCGCATGGTCTGGCTGCGCGCGGCGGTGTCGCTGCCGCTGCCGTTCATCGCGGCCGCGTTAGCCATCGTGCTCGGCAGGCCGTGATTATTTATGCGTACCGCGCGCCGCGACCGCCAGGCGCAGCCTCTTGGCGTGGGCGGGTTTTTCGGCGCGCGTTGCTTTACTAGGGGCGCTCTTGCGCGCCGCGAGTTGAATTGCGCTCTTGACGGGTTTGGCCCCTGCGACTCGTGTGAACGGCGACGGCACCGGCAACGGAATCTGCGACGGCCCATTCCAGGCATGCAATCCGGCCGCTTCCTGACAGGGTGCGCGGCGCGGCAGCCTGATCTCGGGCGTACCGGTCTCGACCGCTTTCCAATTCTCCGCAGGCCGTCCGGTGATGATCTTGACGTAGCCTTGCGTCTCTTGTGGCAACTTGCCCTTCTTGGTGAGCCACGCCTCGATCCGTTTCGGTCCGGCATTATAGGCGGCGGCGGCGAGGCCGAGATTGCCGAACTGCTGGAACAGGCTGCGCAGCAGTCGCGCCGAGGCGGGGATTGCCTCGATCGGATCGAACGGATTGCGCAAACCGACGCTGGCCGCGGTCGCGGGCATGAACTGGGCGACGCCTTGCGCGCCGGCGCGGCTCACCACGTCGGGCTTAAAACCGCTCTCCTGGAATAGCAGGCGGATGAAGAACGGGACCGGCAGGTCGTTCGACTCGGCTGCCTTGGTAAGCGCCTCGCAGACCTCCTGCCGCGAGCGATGGACGACCGGCTTCGGCGCGGGCGGCAGCGGCACGGGCTGCGGCTCCAATACCGGCTCGATGGCGGTCTGCGTCGGGATATCGATCGGGCGGTCGGATGGCACGGCGACGATGACAAAGGCGTCTTCCGTCGTCGTGGTCTTGTTTTCGATAAGGCCGGCGGACGTTTCGCGCGGCGGCGAACTCGTTTCGGCGCGCGGCGCGGAGATGCCCGCATGCTTTTCAACGGCCGGGCGGCCGAAGAATTCATCGCTTGAAAATGTGGGATCGACGCCGGTCGAACCGGTAAGCGTCACAAGGCATAGGCACGCGGGAGCGAAAAGCCGCATTCATAAGTTCCTGGACGGGCGGCGCCGAGACGCGGCCCGTGCTGTGACGATGAAAAGGAGGTGTCCCCTTCGCTATCGCGTCTTATTCAGTCAAAACGGGACAGATGTTGGGAGATGTTGCGGCGCGAGAACGGCAATATGACAAGCGTTCGCCGCTGCGCCGCCGCAGTTCCAGGCGTGGAACCTAGAGCTCGATCTTGCTGAAGATGGTGATGTTCAGATCGAGTTTCTCGCTCGTCAGCGTCACCCCGGCGGTGAGGCTTTCGCCGCTATGCAATTTGCCCGAGGCGAGGCCGGAGCGAACGGCCTTCTCGATCTCGCCCTGTGCCTTGAAGCTGACATTCTTCAGGAACCGGCTCACGGCCGCTTTTAATGCCTCGTCTTTCATGCGGCCTATTTTAAAGCCGTGCGCGGGGGTCGATACAAGTCCCGTCGCGCAGGGGGTGGCGGAATTAGTTAACGCCGCCAAGGGGCGTCGGGAGCCCCTGCGGCGTTATCCGTATTTCCAACTTCCGCTGGCTGGCGCCCGTCATTAACGGATAATAATATTCGGTCGAATGACGCTGGAACCGTCCATGCCGTAAGCGAGGAGACTGCAGTTGAGTTATTTTTCCCAACCAAAAAGCGAGCGCGATATCAAGACTGCTGCCAAGCCACCCGCGAGCGAGGCGAGGGCCAATGTGGAACCGGCGCCCGGCAAGGACGTCCTGTCGGTTCTTGGCCATGGCATGCTGATCACGGGCAATATTGTCTGTGCCGGTTCAGTGCAGATTTTCGGGCGCGTGGTCGGCGACATTCATGCCTCGCAGCTCATGATCTGCGAGGGGGCCAAGGTCGAGGGCAAGATCGTCGCGCCGGAAACGACCATCCAGGGCACCTTCAGCGGCACCATCAACGCCAACAACGTCAAGCTGGCGAGCACGGCGGTGGTCGATGGCGAGATCTACAACAAGTCGCTGACCATCGAGCAGAACGCGCTGTTCGAAGGCGTGGCGCGGCGGCTCGACAAGCCGGTGGCCCCGCCGTCGAGCGCCCAGGCGAAAGGCGAGGAGCTGGCGCCGACCTTGTCGCCGCAGGCGGCTCCGCTCTCCGAGACGGTCAGCTAAACGCGATCGCAAGCTTACGGCTTGAACGAATTATGCCCGCGCGGCGGCAACCGCGCGGGCATTGACGTCTGTCGGCTTTGAATTGATCGCTCAGCTGTTGTCTTGCCGGAAGAAGCCGGTGTGGCGGTCGACGATGAAGCGCTGCACCAGCGAATTATCCTTGGTGACCACGTCGGCGGTGATGGTGTCGGCGTCCTTCTCCTTCACTTCGCCGACCTGGAGCCGCGAATTGCCGCGCCAGGTGAGCCAGCGCTCGATACGAGCCTTCACGTCGGCGGTGGTGAGATTGAGCTGCTGGTTCTGCTGAACGTCGCCGCGCGGTCCGTAACCCGGGCCATAGCCTTGCTGCATCATGCCGGGGCCGTGGCCGCCACGCATGCGGCCGGAACCCGGGCCAAAACCTGTGCCGGGGCCGTTGCCCTCGCCCTGGGCGAAGCCCGGGCAGTTGCCCGGTCCAGCTCCAGGTCCGCCGCCCCAGCCACCCATCATGCGACCGTAACCGGGGCCATTGCCGCCGCCCATCATCCAACCGGGACCATAGCCGGGGCCGCCTTGCGCGAAGGCGGTATAGCCGTACGCGCCGACCGCCAGTGCCGCCGCAACTCCGAGACCGATCAAGAGATTTCGTTTTGTCATTGCTGTGCTCCTATTTCTCGCAACGGCTATCGCCATCGATGAGCGGCATTAGGAGCGCCACCTGTCACGCAAGTTTGTCGGCCGGGTGCGAATTTGTGACCAATTATGTCAGAGCCGCCGGCAGCCAGATTTGGTTACAAAAAACTTCATCGCGATGTTGATAAATGCGATGGCGAACGCCGGCGGAGCGGCCGGCGTTCGCGCTAGATATGGCCGTCAGGGCCGCAGATAGACGTAGCCTTCACCCTGTAATTGCGCGATGCGTACCACGCCGCCCTGATCGACCTTGACGAAGCCCGGCAGCAGGCCCTTTTCGTCGACCTTCTGCGCCTTCATGGTATTGGCGCAGGCATCGAGCGAGACGCCTTCTTCCTTGAGATTGCCGACGGTCTTGGCCACCGCCGGGTCCGCCTGCGCCACATGGAAGGCCTTGAGCGCTGGCCCGTGCACCACCAACACGATCTCCACGTATTCGGGGCCGCCGACGCCGACGATGTGGTTCTGGATATTGGAAAGTACGAACGCAACTTTCTCGGCATCGGACAAGTGATAGA
>JACQDO010000044.1 GCA_016201085.1 Hyphomicrobiales bacterium
GAGCGGCGCCCACAGGAATTTCACGGTGTAGGGCGTGCCGACCAGCGCGAACAGGCCGATGGTGCCGAGATCGACGCCGCTCTCGCGCATCCACACCAACAGCGTCGCGCCCGACAATGCCAATGGCAGTCCGGACGAGAAGCCGAGGAACATCACGATCAGCACGCGCGGCTTGAAATAGACCGCCAGCGCGTCGAGAAACGATGCGCGCGGCTGTGTGCCGGGGGCGGCGGTCATCGGCACTGCCTCTCAGCCGTCATGCCCGGCCTTGTGCCGGGCATCCACGTCTTTCTTTGTGCCGCCAAGACGTGGATGGCCGGGACAAGCCCGGCCATGACGATGTGGAAGCGCACTTGCCTCACTCGCCCGCCCCGAGCTTGCGCGTCATCGGCGCCGGAATGATCTGCGCAGTCGGTGGTTCTTCGTTGAAATCGACGCCCTTTATCTTCTCACCGCGACTGAGGATTTTCTCGGCCGACGTAACAATTTGCTCGATGTCCTTGTTGACGTTGCCGAAGTGTTTGTCGAGATTCTCGACCCGGTCTTTGAGCCGCTGCACATCTTCGATCATGAGCGCGACTTCCTTCAGGATTTTGTCGGCCGCCTCGCGCATGCGGGCGTCTTTCTGGATTTGCTGGACAACCTGAATCGCCAGCATCAGCAGAGACGGCGATACGATGATGACGCCGGCGCGATAGCCCTTCTGCAAGACATCGTCGAACGCGTCATAGAGTTCGGCAAACATGGACTCCGACGGGATGAACATGAAGGCGACGTCTTGCGTGGTCGCCTCCAGCGGGAATTTGGCGTCGACGATGAGATGGCGGTTGTCCGGCATGTGGATGCAGCAATCCGGACGCGAATTATTGGACAGCGTGAACTGGAATTCGTAGGCGCCCTGCGGCAGTCCGTCGGCAACGATGGCTTCCATGCGGCCCTGGCCGAAGGCGCCGCGGCGCTGCTTGTTGTCGAAGACCTTTTGCAGCGACGTCACGGTCGAGGCCAGATCGGTGATGTTCTTCTGCGCGCTGTCGATGACGGCGAGCCGTTCGTGCAATTGCTTGAGATGGTCGGTGGTGTTCTTGGTCGAGGTCTTCATCGACTCGCCGAGATTCTGCGTCACGGCGTCGAGCCGCTGATGCACGGTCTGCTGTAACTGCGATTGCGCCTTGGCCAGCATCTCGCCCATGGCCTGGATGCGGGCGTTGAGATCGGCCAGCCGCTGCTCGGCGGCCGGATCGGCCACCGGCGCGCGCGGGCGCAGCAGCAGCACGATGATGGCGACGACCCCGACGGCGATGATCAGGGCGAGAACGAGCAGCAGGGATTCCGACATGAGCGTGCTTCTAGCGTGATTCGGCGGGCGGGGCGAACGAAGGGCGAACGGTACGGCGATAACCGGGATTATCCCCTTGACACACGTACTCTAAAATGCCACTATGGCGACTATAGAGGTTCGCCATGTCCGAAAAACACCTTGGAAAACTGACAGTCCGCGAGTTCTTCGCCCGGTTTCCGGATGAGGAAGCCTGCCTAACCCACATTATGGAGGTCCGATACGGCCTCCGGCATGAATGTAAGAGCTGCGGGAAGTATCGGACCTTCCACAAGGTGAAGGGACGACCAGCATTCAATTGTGCAGAGTGCCGCACCCAGGTTCATCCGTGCGCCGGGACAATCTTTCAGGATAGCCGAACGCCGCTGCAGGTTTGGTTCTATGCGATCTACCTTTTCGTCACGACCCGCCACGGTGTTAGTGGCAAAGAACTAGAACGGACGCTTGGAGTGACCTACAAAACCGCTTGGCGTATGGGGCAACAAATTCGCCTGCTAATGGCGGCCGCCGATGGTTTAGCCACGCTCAAAGGACACGTTGAGCTAGATGAAGCGTTTATTGGCGGCTATCGTCCCGGAGGCTACGGGGCCATTGGCAAGACTATCGTTATGGGTCTGAAAGAGCGCGGCGGTCGTATGACCGCGACCACTATTCCAGACACAAGAATGGCAACGCTTCGCGATGTAGTGCTTCGTAATGTCGAGAAAGGATCAGCCGTTTCGACCGATGAAGCGGGCGCATATTCGTTACTGAAACGTGATGGTTACGACCACAAGTCCGTCAATCACTCAAAGAAGGAATGGCGAAAATACAACTATCGGCGGAACGAATATCACCACACGAACCACGTTGAGAGTTTCTGGCGGCTGTTCAAAGACTCAATTCGTTCGACACACATTCATGTATCGCCAAAATATATGGACCGCTATCTCGGTGAGTTCACTTTCCGCTCGAACCACCGCGCGATGACGAACGCGATGTTCGACTTCCTGATCGCTGCGGTTTAGCTGCTACCGCCTTGATTGCGGCGTCGAGTTTCTTGCGATCCACAGGGCCTACCCCGCGCGCTTCTTCTTGCGCGGCAAACTCGGCTAATCGTCCGGTCTTTAAGGCTTCGGAAAGCGTGAGCATATCTAGAATCTAGACCGATTCATTCTTATGTGCTAGGCGAATGGCGGAAGGCCGTGCCGCCAAGGCGGTTACCCTCGGAAGCACGCCTACCGCTACTTACTTAACATGCGGTCGCTGAACCGCATTGAACACCTCCAAGTCTACGGCTCTCTGCCAGGAGAGCCTCGTTAGTGGTCACCAACCACCAAGCTTTTAAGGGCCAGAGGGAAACCTCTGGCCCAAATTTTTAGATAACCCTCCGTATGACGGGCCGATGCGGAACCTCAACATCCTTTAGCCACCATCCCCGTTCGCGGGAAATCGAGTAAAGGTTTTCGTTCTGACCCAGAATTGCGCTGAGGGTGTTGCGGGGTGTATCCCCTTTAAACTTCAAGCCGTGTTGGTCGAGCATCTCGAAAAGTTCTCCAAGGGGGACTGGGCGGTTTTTCGAGCGGATATAGGCTTCTGCGCCTGCTTTAACCTTGGCTGAAGGGCTTGCATTACCGAGATCGGCTAAAGTCTTGGCTACTATGTCGCTAACCGCAGCGCCGACAGGAGTACCATTGGCGCCAGTAGAGATTTCAAGCCCGTATTTGGCGGTCAGTTTTTCAAGCTGGTCCATATCGGCGTCAACCTCAGCGGCACGCCGTTGTGCATCCGCGAGGATGGCTGCTTTTTTGTCTTCCAGCATTTTGCGCAGGGTGGACATGGCTCAGACTCCGATTCGTATGGAGTCTAAATAAGGCGGCTACTTGGGTGAGTCAACAAAAACTTGGTAAGTCGTTGGCAACTGGCCAACGTTTGTTCTCTACGTGCGTCAAGGGCATAATCTCGGCGATAACGCTGGTGGCTCAAGCGGAAAGCCGCGCATTGACCGGCGTGGTCGCAACCCTTAAATCGCCGCCATGGCGATCCGCGACATCATCATCATTCCCGACAAGCGGCTGCGGCTGAAATCGGAAGCCGTGACGGCGGTCGACAAGCCGCTGCGCACGCTGGTCGACGATATGTTCGAAACCATGTATGCGGCGCCCGGCATCGGGCTCGCCGCCATCCAGATCGGCGTGGCGCAGCGCGTGGTCATCATGGATCTGGCCAAGAAGGACGACCCGCCCGAGCCGCAAGTCTTCATCAATCCGGAAGTGATCGGGGCCTCGGCGGAAAAGTCCACCTACGAGGAAGGCTGCCTGTCGATCCCGGAATATTACGAGGAGGTCGAGCGGCCGTCGGCGGTGAAGGTCAAATATCTCGACCTCGACGGCAAGCCGCAGGAGATCGAGGCTTCCGGGCTGCTCGCCACCTGCCTGCAGCACGAGATCGACCACACCAACGGCGTCTTGTTCATCGACTACATCTCCAAGCTCAAGCGCGACATGGTGATGAAGAAATTCAAGAAGGCGGCCAAGAAGGGCGAGCCGGTCAAGCCGCTGTCCGAGGACAAAGAGCCGTCGCATCATATTGGGTGAGCGTTGCGATTGCATCGCCTGTCCATAACCATTTGAATAATAAGCGCTTATCTAATTTCTGGACAGCCGGCTGGTAATTATGATATCAATGATATCAAGATTGGAAATGTGCCATGACCGACATCCTGATCCGCAAGGTTGACCCGAAACTCAAGCGCGAGCTGGAGAAGCGCGCGCGTGAACATGGCCACAGTTTGTCTGCGGAAGCCAAAGCGCTGTTGGGTAAGGCATTAGGCAGCGCCGCGCCGCCGATGAAGATGGGGACGTGGATGTTCAGCCTCTTGCCGGCCGAGTATCGCGGCGACGATTTGGTATTCGAGGTGCCCGGCGAGATGAGCGAGCCGCCGGATTTTGAATGATCCTGCTCGACACCAATATTGTCTCGGAGCTTTACAAGCCCGTGCCGAGCAGTTTGGTGATCGCGTGGCTCGACGTGCAACCAGTCGATTCGCTTTATTTGTGTACGCCGGTGCTCGCCGAACTGCGTTTTGGCGCCGAACTTCTCGATGACGGCAAACGCAAAGATTGGCTGCGCGCCACGATCAATCAGCTCGAAAACGAACTTTATCGCGAGCGAATTCTCGTTTTCGATGCTGCGTCCGCCGCTGAGTATGGAAGAATCGCCGCGGCGCGTCGAAGGAACGGCCGGACGATCCAACAAATGGACGGCCTGATTGCCGCCATTGCGCTTGCCAACCGCGCCACGCTCGCGACGCGCGATATAAATGGTTTCGGCGATCTCGGTCTCGACGTGATCAACCCATTCGAAGCGGCCGTCGATCGTCAATCAATCGCCTAGGGAAATCACAATGCCCCTTCGCCTGATCTTCATGGGCACGCCCGATTTCGCGGTGCCGACGCTGCTCGCGCTCGCTTCGGCCGGGCACGAGATCGCCGCCGTCTATACGCGCGCGGCCAAGCCGGGCGGGCGGCGCGGTCTCGAGCTACAGCCGACGCCGGTCGAGCGCGAGGCGCGGCGGCTCGGGCTTCCCGTGCGCACGCCGAAGACATTGAAGGATGCGGCGGCGCAGGCCGAATTGCGCGCGCTCGATGCCGACGCGGCGGTGGTGGTCGCTTATGGCCTGATCCTGCCGAAGCCGGTGCTCGATGCGCCAAAGCTCGGCTGCTTCAACGTGCATGCCTCGCTGCTGCCGCGCTGGCGCGGCGCCGCGCCGATCAACCGCGCCATCATGGCCGGCGATGCAACAAGCGGCGTCACCGTCATGCGGATGGACGAAGGTCTCGATACCGGCGACGTGGCCAAGGATTTGGCGCTGGCCGAGCGCGTTCCAATCGGGCCCGACATGACCGCCGGCGACCTGCACGACGTGCTGGCGCGGCTCGGCGGCGAACTGATGCCGCGCGCTCTGGCGGCGCTCGCGCGCGGCTCGCTCACCTTCACGCCGCAGCCGGAGGCAGGCGTCACTTATGCCGCCAAGATTTCCAAGGAGGAGACGCGCATCGATTGGTCGCAGCCGGCGCGCCAGGTGCACGACCGCATGCGCGGCCTGTCGCCGTTTCCCGGCGCCTGGTTCGAGCTCGGCGGCGTGCGCATCAAGGTGCTGCGCTCGACCTTGGCCAAGGGCAGCGGCGCGCCCGGCCGCGTGCTCGACGACCGCCTGACGATTGCCTGCAAGGATGGCGCGGTGCGGCTTTGCCAAGTGCAGCGTGCCGGCAAGCAGCCGATGGCGGCGGCAGACTTCCTGCGCGGCACGCCGGTCAAAGCCGGCGACATTGTCGCTTGACAGTTCCCGCTTATGACTATGCGGCGTGAAATCCCGCCCAATGGTGCCGGCGCGCCTCGATGAATTCGGCCAGGTCGTCGTCGCCGACGCTGAACAGGTCGCTGTGCCCGAAGCCCTTGGAATAGTCGATCACCGAGACGATCTCCGGCGTCAGCCGCAGCGTCGGCACCGCGTGCGGGTCCGGGCGCGGCATCACCTTATGCTCGGGATAGCGCCGCAGGAACACCTCGGCGGCATGCTCGATCTCGCCTCTGTCGGTGACTTCCTTCACCGTGGCGGCCATCGACAGGCCCTTGATCAGCAGCGGCTGCGGGTAATCCTTGGCGATGGACAGCGAAACCCGCGAATCGCGCTTGATATTGGCGTATTTCTGGCTGTCGCGCGAAATCAGGCAGTAGATGACCAGCCCGTCATTGGCATAGCCCACGGTGGTGGCCTGCGGCCAGCCGTCCTCCCGGTTGGTGGCGATCGTCATGATACGGTGTTCGTTGAGCAATTCGACGATAAGCCGCTTGAATTCACGCTTCATAGGCAAGTCCCTTGCTTACGCGGTATTTATAGACATTCCGTCCTCCGACGGATTTGAGGTGAATCAATCGTGCCCCGCTACCGGCTGACCATCGAATATGACGGCACGCCCTTTGCCGGCTGGCAGATCCAGGCCGACCAGGTGACCGTGCAGGGCGTGCTGACCGCGGCGGTCGCGGCG
>JACQDO010000383.1 GCA_016201085.1 Hyphomicrobiales bacterium
AAACCGCGGTCGAGGCCAAGAACCATGCCGAGGCGCTGGTGCATTCCACCGAGAAGGCGGTTGCCGAACATGGCTCCAAGATCGGCGAGGCCGAGCGAACGGCGATCGAGAACGCCATTGCGGATCTCAAGGAGGCGCTCAAGGGCGACGACGCCACGGCGATCCAGGCCAAGACCAATACGCTGGCGCAGGCTTCCATGAAGCTCGGCGAGGCCATGTACAAGCAGCAGGCGGAAGCGCAAAACGCGCAGCCCGGCGCCGGTGGTGAAGGCGCGGCTGCGGGCGAGAAAAAGGAAGACGTCGTCGACGCGGAATTTACCGAGGTCAACGACGACAAGACCAAGAAGTCCTGACGCGAGCGCCGGTCGTGCGCTGGTCAACTGCAATCGCAAATGTCACCCCCGGGCCTACCCCGGGGGTGCATGTTTGCAAGCGCCACGCGACGGTCGAATCAAGTATCTGTTCGACGGCGATAGACTGAGGGCGGGAGCGGCATGTCCAAGCGCGACTATTATGAAGTCCTGGGCGTGTCGCGCACCAGCAGCGAAGCCGAACTCAAGGCCGCCTACCGCAAGCTCGCCATGCAGCATCACCCGGACCGCAATCCGGGCGACGACGAGAGCGAACACAAATTCAAAGAGCTCAACGAGGCCTACGACGTGCTCAAGGACGGCGACAAGCGCGCCGCCTATGACCGTTTCGGCCACGCCGCTTTCGAGCAAGGCGGCATGGGCGGCGGGCACGGCTTCGGCGCCGATTTCGCCCACACCTTCTCCGACATTTTCGAAGACCTGTTCGGCATGGGCGGCGGCCGGCGCGGCGGCCGGGGCCAAGGCCGCGAGCGCGGCTCGGACCTGCGCTACAACATGGAAATCGCCCTCGAGGAAGCCTTCGAGGGCAAGACCGCGCAAATCCGTATTCCGACCTCGGTGACCTGCGAGGTCTGCTCCGGCACGGGCGCCAAGGCCGGCACCAAGCCGAAGCAATGCGCGACCTGCGGCGGCGCCGGCAAGATCCGCCATGCCCAGGGCTTCTTCACGCTGGAGCGCACCTGTCCGGCCTGCAATGGCCGCGGCCAGGTCATCGACGACCCCTGCGCGTCTTGCCAGGGCGCCGGCCGCGTGACGCGCGAGCGCATGCTCTCGGTCAATATCCCGGCCGGGGTCGAGGACGGTACCCGCATCCGGCTTGCCGGCGAGGGCGAGGCCGGCCTGCGCGGCGGCCCGCCGGGCGATCTTTATATTTTCTTAAGCCTGGCGCAGCACGAGTTCTTCCAACGCGATGGCGCCGATCTGCACTGCCGGGTGCCGATTTCCATGGTTATCGCGGCCGTGGGCGGCGAATTCGAGGTTCCGGCGATCGACGGCAGCAAGGCCAAGGTCAAGGTGCCCGCCGGCACCCAGAGCGGCCGCCGATTCCGCCTGACGGCCAAGGGCATGTCGGTGTTGCGCTCGAAACAAACCGGCGACATGTACGTTCAAGTAGCGGTGGAAACGCCGCAAAACCTGACCAAACGCCAGCGCGAGCTGCTGGACCAAACGCCAGCGCGAGCTGCTGGCCGAGTTCGAAAAGCTGTCGTCCGAGGACACCCAGCCGGAATCGGCCGGGTTCTTCGGCCGTGTCAAAGAGTTTCTCGATGGGCTTGGCAATCGCGGCAGCCATTCGAAGTAGCCATCTTGACCCCTTGCCCGTCGCCCTATACCCGTGAAGTTCACAGATTTAAGCCCTGCCGTTGGCACGCGTGACCCCGTAGCAATGCCGTCGCATACATTCGCCCGCGTCGAAAAGAAGAAGCTGCCTCTCGACGACGAGATGCAGTTCATTCGTTCGTGGATCGAAAAACCGCTGTCGACCGGCGCGGTAATGCCGTCGAGCAAGGCGCTGGCGCGCACCATGGTGCGCTACGTCGATCCGCAGTCGAGCGGCCCGGTGATCGAGCTTGGGCCCGGCACCGGCCCGGTGACCGAGGCGCTGGTCCGCCATGGCGTCGATCCCAAGCGTCTGCTGCTGGTTGAATTCAATCCGGACTTCTGCCGATTGCTGCGCAAGCGCTATCCGGCGGCCACGGTGGTGCAGGGCGACGCCTATCGGCTGCGCCGTCTGCTGGGCGCGCTGGTGCGCGAGCCGGCTGCGGCCGTGGTGTCAGGCCTGCCGCTGGTGACCAAGCCGCTGCGCACGCGGCTGCGCCTGATCGCGGATGCGATGAGCCTGCTGGCGCCGGGCGCGCCCTTCGTGCAGTTCACCTATGCGATGGTGCCGCCGATCCCGAAGGCGCTGTCCGGCATCAAGGCCGAGGCCTCCGAACTGATCTGGCTGAACCTGCCGCCGGCGCGCGTCTGGGTCTATCGCGGACGCTGACGCTGTGGTGTCATCGCCGCGCAAGCGGAGTGGTTGATGCCGAGCCCGAAAATCCTCGTTCTTCCCGGCTCGACGCGTGCCGGCTCGCATAACGTCAGGCTGGCGGCGTTGGCGGCCAAGGAGCTGACGCTGCTCGACGCCGACGTCACGCGCATCTCGCTCGCCGATTACGACTTGCCGATCTTCGAGGAAGAGCTCGAAGCGAAGGGCGGCGCGCCGTTCAATGCCATCAAGCTCAAGCAGATGATCATGGCGCATCAGGGCGTGTTCATCGCCAGTCCGGAATACTCGGCCTCGGTGACGCCGCTGCTGAAGAATGCCATCGACTGGGTGTCGCGCGTGCGCGAACGCGGCGATCCCACTTATGCTGCCTTCAAGGGCCGTGTGTTCGCGATCAGCTCGGCCTCGCCGGATCGCATCGGGGGTCTGCGCTCGCTGATGGCGCTGCGGCAAATCCTCGAGCTCGGCTGTGGCGCGCTGGTGATCCCCGAGCAGGTGGCGATCAGCCAAGCCGACCGCGCCTTCGACGACATGGACAATATCGTGGACATCGGCACCGCCAATCTGCTGCGCGCGCAGCTCGCGCGCCTGGTGGAGATGGTGCGGCTGATGGCGTAGCGCATGATCCCGAAAAGCTTGCCCTCGGACTTGATCCGTGGGTGGGAACCGGTTTCCCGCCTTCGCGAAGCCCGCTTTAGTAGGCAAGACAAAGTAGGAAAAGACGCTTCGGCGGGCGAAGCAAGGTCGGAAAAGATCATGCGCAAAGAAAATTGGAGAAAAACGTGAGTCTGAATACACGCGAACGTCTGATCGTCGCTCTCGACCTGCCGTCGGTCGCCGCGGCCGAGGCCATGGTGTCGCGGCTGGGCGACACCGTCGGCTTCTACAAGATCGGCTATCAACTGGCCTTCGCCGGCGGCCTGCCGTTCGCGGCCGGACTGATCGCGGCCGGCAAGCAGGTGTTCCTCGATCTCAAGCTGCACGACATCGGCAATACGGTCGCCAAGGGCGTCGAGAGCGTGGCGCAGCTCGGCGCCACCTTTCTGACCGTGCACGCCTATCCGCAGACCATGAAGGCGGCGGTGGAGGGCAAGCGCGGCGCCAAGCTGCGCATCCTGGCGGTGACCGTTCTCACCTCCTATGACGACGCCGATCTGGCCGCCGCCGGCTACGACATGAGCGTGGGCGAACTCGCCGCCGCGCGCGCGGCGCAAGCGCGCGACATCGGCGTCGACGGCCTGGTCTGCTCGGCCGAGGAGGTCGGCAAGCTGCGCGACATCGCCGGGCCCGGTATGACGCTGGTGACGCCGGGCATCAGGCCGGCCGGCAGCGCCAGCGGCGATCAGAAACGCATCATGACGCCGGCGCGGGCGATCGAAGCCGGCGCCGACTATCTGGTGATCGGCCGGCCGATCGTCGAGGCGCGCGATCCGAAGGCGGCGGCCGACGCCATCGTCGCGGAAATTGAAAGCGCGACACGCAAATAAATCAAGGGAGGACGAGGAATGGCCAAGGGTTATTGGATTGCCAATGTCGATGTGCGCGATCCGGATGGCTACAAGCAATACGTCGCGGCCCTGCCGGACATCTTCCGCAAATACGGCGGGCGCTACACCACTCGCGGCGGCAAGACCGAGGTGGTCGAGGGCAAGGCGCGCAGCCGCATCGTGATCATCGAATTCCCCAGCTTTGACGCCGCGATGACCTGCTACCGCTCGCCGGAATACGCCAAGGCCATCGCGCTGCGCCAGGCCGCGGCCGACGCCGATCTGGTCGTGATCGAAGGCTACGACGGCCCGCAGCCGTAATCCACCTCATCCTGAGGAGCGCCCGCAGGGCGCGTCTCGAAGGACGAGGTGGCCCGGGCCTCATCCTTCGAGACGACGGCTTCGCCGCCTCCTCAGGATGAGGCTTAGGCTGGCTGCCTTTTCTTAGTGAGTTCCGCCCGCTATACCCATCGCTAGCTCCGGGAGTTGAACCATGGCCGAGATGCGGCTCGTGGTCGCCGGTGCCGGCGGGCGGATGGGCCGCACGCTGGTCAAGGCGATCGCCGAAACGAAGGGATTTAGGCTGGCGGGCGCGCTGGAAGACGCGCGCTCGCCGCTGATCGGCTGGGATGCGGGCCGGCTGGCGGGCCTGGGCGACAACGGCGTCAAGCTCGCGGCCGACGCCGCGCCGCTGTTGGCGCAGGCCGACGGCATTGTCGATTTCACCGCGCCGGTGGCGACCGTCGCTTTTGCTGCGCTGGCTGCCAAGGGCCGCAAGGTGCACATCATCGGCACCACGGGCTTGAGCGCGGCGGATGAGGCCAAGATCAAGGACGCGGCCAAGAGCGCGGTCATCGTCAAGTCCGGCAACATGAGCCTTGGCGTCAATCTGCTGGCGGCGCTCACCCGCCGCGTCGCCAAGACGCTCGATGCCTCGTTCGACATCGAAATCCTGGAAATGCACCACAACCAGAAAGTGGACGCGCCGTCCGGCACCGCGCTCTTGCTCGGCCACGCGGCGGCGGAAGGCCGCGGCATCGATCTCGACCAGCGGAAGGTCGCGAGCCGCGACGGCCATACCGGCGCGCGCAAGGCCGGCGATATCGGCTTTGCTACGCTGCGCGGCGGCAGCGTGGTCGGCGAGCACAGCGTGATCTTCGCCGGCCAGGCCGAGCGCATCGAGCTCGTGCACAAGGCCGAGGACCGCATGATCTTCGCGCGCGGCGCGCTGCACGCCGCCGCCTGGGCGCGCGAGCAGAAGCCGGGGCTTTACTCGATGGCCGATGTGCTGGGGCTGAAGGATTTTTGACCTTTCTCCGCCTCATCCTGAGGAGCCGCCGAAGGCGGCGTCTCGAAGGATGGAGGCGGCCCTCGTCCTTCGAGACGGCGCTTCGCGCCTCCTCAGGATGAGGGCCGAGAAAGGACAGTGTCGCAATAAAAGGTGTAAGCAATGAATGACCGACTTCTCGTACTCGTGCGTCACGGCCAGAGCGACTGGAACCTGAAGAACTTGTTCACCGGCTGGCGCGACGTCGATTTGACCGACAAAGGCGTCAGCGAGGCGCGCGAGGCCGGCCGCAAGCTTAAAGGCCAAGGGCTCAAATTCGACGTCGCCTTCACCTCCGCGCTCAAACGCGCGCAGCGCACGCTCGATTTGATGTTGGAAGAGCTTGGGCAGAATCCTCCGATCATCCGCGATCAGGCACTCAACGAGCGCGACTATGGCGACCTGGTTGGCCTCAACAAGGACGACGCCCGCAAGAAATGGGGCGAGGAGCAGGTGCTCAAATGGCGCCGCTCCTACGACATCGCGCCGCCGGGCGGCGAAAGCCTCAAGGACACGCTGGCGCGCGCGCTGCCTTATTACGTCACGGAGATTTTGCCGCGCGTTCTGCGCGGCGAGCGCGTGCTGGTGGCGGCGCACGGCAATTCGCTGCGCGCGCTGGTGATGGTGCTCGACCGGCATACGCCGGAGAGCATCATCAAGCTCAACCTCGATACCGGCGTGCCGATGATCTACCGGCTCAACGCGGACTCGACGGTGGCTTCGAAATTGGATTTGGCGGCCTGATTGTCATTCCGGGGCGCGGGCAAAGCCCGCGAACCCGGAATCCAGGAATAATCTCGGAGCAAGCTTCTGGATTCCGGATAACCACGCTGCGCGCGGTTTCCGGAATGACTGCTACGCCGCCACCTGGCCCGCTTCCCAGCCCAGCATGGCGCGCTTGCGCGTGAGGCCCCAGTGGTAGCCGGTGATGTCGCCGTTTTTGCCGATGACGCGGTGGCACGGCACCACGAAGCAGATCGGGTTCTTGCCGACCGCGGCGCCGACCGCGCGCGCCGCTTTCGGCGCGCCGGCTTTGGCTGCGAGGTCCGAGTACGTGGTGAGCCGGCCCATCGGGATGCTGAGCAGCTTCTCCCACACCCGCACTTCGAAATCCGTTCCAATGAGCACCACGCGCAGCGGCTGCTGCGGATTCCACAGCTTGGGATCGAAGATGCGCCGCGCGGTCGGGGCGGTGGCCGCGAAGTCCTCGACATAGCGCGCCTTCGGCCAGCGCGAACGCATGTCGCGCAGCGCCGAGCGCTCCTTGCCGGGGTCGGCGAGCGCGAGACCGGCGAGCCCGCGCGGCGCGAGCATCACCAGCGCCGTGCCGAACGGGCAGGGGTGGAAACCATAAGAGATGGTGAGACCTTCGCCGCCCGCTTTCCATTCGCCGGGCGACATGGCTTCGTGCGTGACAAATAAATCATGGAGCCGGCCGGGTCCGGACAGGCCGACCTCGTAGGAGGTTTCCAGCACGCTTGCCGAGGCGCGCAGCAGGTCGCGTGCGCTCGCCAGCGTGAGCGCCTGCAGGAACGCCTTCGGCGTCAGCCCGCACCAGCGCCGGAACAAATGGTGCAGATCGGTGGAACTGACGCCGGCGGCTTCCGCGATGGTGTCGATTTCCGGCTGCGCCCGCCAATGCCCGCGGATATGGGCGATGGCGCGGCGTACGATGTCGTAATCGGCCGCCGCGGTGGCGAGCGGCGCAAAATCGGCGAAACGGTCGACAATAGTCGGCTTTGCGAGGGTCATGGTCATGAGAGGCTATCTAGGACGCCTGGCCGGGGCCAGCCACCCGATTTCTGACTCTCTCGGCCTCATCCTGAGGAGCGCTCCAAAGGAGCGCGTCTCGAAGGACGAGGCCGCCCCCATCCTTCGAGACGGGCGCAAATGCGCCCTCCTCAGGACGAGGGCGGAATGAGGCTCGTTCAAGAAATAACCGTCCGCGTCGGCCCGCGCCTGGCCTCGCTCAGCGCGTTGCCAAGCTCGGCCGCGAAGCTCGCCTTCTCGTCCGGGCTCAGGAAACTCGCGATTGGCAACTGCTTGCCGCGCGAGACCAGCAGCAGCCGCTCGATGCCGTATTCCTCGTGCGCGACCTTGTCGAGCTTAACCCAGAGCGGATTGAGCACCCATTCGCGCACCCGCCCGCGATGGCTGACCTTGCGCACGGTGAGGCGCGAGGACGTAACCTCGACCTCCTCGTAGGCCAGCGCGTGCAGGTAGTTGAGCCGGAACGCCCAATAGAGCAGCAGCACGTCGAGGCCGAAGAAGCCGAACACCGGCCAGGCGCCGGTGATCATGAACAGCATGCCGGTGACGAAGCTGACCGCGCCGAACGCCAGCATCAGCACCAGGAAACCGACACGGCCGAGCGAGCGGTGCGGCGTGATCACCGCGGAAAAGATGGTCGGCTCGAGCGGGTCGAGATTGTCGGCTGACATGGCACTCAGTATACCGAAACCATGGCGAAGAAATCGACCCGCAAACCACCCGCTCGCAAAGACTTGAAAGCGCGCAAACCGGCCAAGGCCGCTGCCAAGCCCGCGTCAGTCGCGTCAAAGCCCTGGAGCGCGGCGCAGATCACGGAAGCGTTCCGCCGCTTGCGCGCCGCCAATCCGGAACCGAAGGGCGAGTTGCAGCACATCAATCCGTTCACGCTGCTGGTGGCGGTGGTGCTGTCCGCGCAGGCCACCGATGCCGGCGTCAACAAGGCGACGCCGGCGCTGTTCGCGCTTGCCGACACGCCGGAAAAGATGGTGGCGCTCGGCGAGGAGCGCGTGCGCGATCTGGTCAAGACCATCGGGCTGTTCCGCACCAAGGCCAAGAACGTGGTCGAGCTGTCGCGCCGGCTGATCGCCGAGCATGGCGGGCAGGTGCCGCATTCGCGCGAGGCGCTGGAGGCGCTGCCCGGCGTCGGCCGCAAGACCGCCAATGTCGTGCTCAACATCGCTTTCGGCGAGCCGACCATCGCGGTCGACACCCACATCTTCCGCGTCGGCAACCGCACCGGTCTGGCACCGGGAAAAGATCCGTTCGCGGTCGAGCAGAAATTGGAAGCTGCGGTGCCGGCCGAATTCAAGCGCCACGCCCACCACTGGCTCATCCTGCACGGACGCTACACTTGCGTCGCGCGCAAGCCGTTGTGCGAGAAGTGCATCATCGCCGATCTGTGCCAGTGGCCGGGGAAAATTGTCGCCTCACCCTGAGGAGCGCTCGAAGAGCGCGTCTCGAAGGGTGGGACGCCCTCATCCTTCGAGACGCCGGCTTTGCCGGCTCCTCAGGATGAGGTCGGTCGCTCAATCAACTCCACGCGCTTGCCGCTCATGCGCTTGTGGATGTGCACCATGTAGGCCATGGCGAAGATCGGCGTGGCCAGATTGACGATCGGGATCGACACGAACAGCGCGATCGCCAGGCCGGCGAGGAAAACGTAGGTCGCGTTGCTTTTGCGCAGCGCCTTGGCTTCGGCCGGCGGGCGGAAGCGCATGGCGGCGAGTGTGAAATATTCACGGCCGAGCAGATAGGCATTGGCCAGCAACAGGATCACCACGCCGAGCCCGGCAAGCAGTACGAAGGGCAGCGCGCACAGATAGACCACGAGCGCGAGCGCCGCGAACTTCACGCCTTCGATCAGCGCGCGCAAGAACGGCAGCGCGCGGCCGGGCGGTTCGGCCGGATAATGCTGGCGCTCGACGGCGTCCGCCACCTCGTCGACGAAGAAGCTGCCGACGAAGGCGGTGACCGCCGGCATCAGGAACAGCGCGCCGGTGACGATGCCGAGGCTCGCCACGATCGACAGCACCCAGGCAAGCGACGCCCAGGCCGCGTGCGGCGCCACGCCGGAGGTCTGTTCGGCCCAGCTCGCGCCGCTTGCGGCGAGTGCGGCGAACAAGCGGTTGAGCACGATGCCGACGATCACGATCAGCAGCAGCGCCAGGCCGATGGCCTTGAACAGCACGCGGCGCAGCGGCTGGGTGCACATCTGCGCCAGGGCTTTGACGGCGGCATCGATCATGCCGACAGAGGTAAAGGGGCCGAATGCGAAGGGCAAGGCCGCCGGTTAAGCCGGCGACAGGGTCTCGTCGTCAGCCGACTGCATCGTCACCAGCGACATCAGCTCGTCGCCTTCGTCGAACGGCAGGTCGGACCAGGCCATCGCCTTGTAGTCGAAGCCCTTGACCAGCGTCGGCTTCACCACCTCGAAATAGGGCGAGATGTCGAAATCGCGCGGGGCATAGAG
>JACQDO010000397.1 GCA_016201085.1 Hyphomicrobiales bacterium
ATGCGTAGTCGTTCGCGAAATGAACCGAATGTACGGACAAGCGAACGAACACCCCGTAGCTCAACGCACCAACGGCACCGACCGCACGTCACCGGCGTCGTTGGAGCTGGATTGCAGCGTGCCGTGGAGCCGGCGCAAGCTTGCGCCGCGCCAGCATGTCTTCCATCAGGGCGACGAGCAGACCCACGTCTATGTGGTCAAGAGCGGCTTCGTCCGCTTGTACTCGTTGCTCAACAATGGACGTTGCCAGGTGATCGGCTTCAAGTCGCAGCACGACTTCGTCGCCTTCGAATACAGCGCCAAGCATCGCTTCAGCGCTCAAGCCGTCACCGCCACCGAATTGCGCAGCGTGCCGATGGCGACTTTCTTCGCGGCCGCCAGCGGCGATCCGCAGTTCCTGCTGAAGCTCTACAACGTGGCCTGCGAGGACCTGTCGCGCGCGCACGATCTTGTCCTCACCATTGCCAAACGCGACGCCGAGGGCAGCATCGCCGCGTTCATGCTCGAGGTCGACGCGCGCGCCGCGGCGCGCAGCGCCAATGGCGATTTCGTGTCGTTGCCGATGCTGCGCGGCGATATCGCCAATTACCTTGGCCTGACCAACGAGACGGTCTCGCGCATCTTCACGCATTTCAAGAAGCTCCGTCTGATCGAAGTGCGCGGCCGTTACGGCATCCGCCTGATCGATCGCCGCGCGCTGCGTTCCATCGCCGAACACATCCCGAGCGACCGTAAATCGATGGATTTGGAAAACAGCTATCTTGAGCGCCCGGGCAACGGTCTTGTGCTGGCGAATTGAGTAAAAAAATTGGCTCCCTGGGCTGGGATCGAACCAGCGACATTTCGATTAACAGTCGAACGCTCTACCGCTGAGCTACCAGGGAATAGGCCGGAACCTTCGGCAACGGGCCTATAACAAAGCCCAACTGCTTTGCAAAGCGTGAATGCCTCGCATGTATTGCCCGCCGTCGCTGCTTCGCAGCTATGGCGGGCAGCCTTCGTACGATGGGGCTTGCCAGCCGTAGCTCCGAAGGAGCGAAGGCTGGAGGCCACGCCCGGAATCGAACCGGGGTGCAAGGATTTGCAGTCCTCTGCGTAACCACTCCGCCACGTGGCCGTTAAAGATGGCGTCCGGCCAAACCGGCCGAACGCCCCCTCTTAAGGCCAAGCCTATATAGGAGCCAATGCAAATCGACAACGCTGCCGCTCGCTTGCCTTTTGAGCGGCCTTGCCGCACAAAAGCCACGCATTCCTGGACCCGACGAGGCTCGCGATGACCGACTTTGCCGATGCGCGTCGCCATATGGTGGACGGCCAGCTCCGTCCCAACGACGTTACCGACCTTCGTATCCTTTCCGCCATGCTGGAGGTTCCGCGCGAGCGCTATGCGCCGCCGGCTTCGGCATCGATCGCCTATCTCGACCTCGACCTGCCGGTGGGCGAGGGGACGGCCGCAACCCGCCGCCTGCTCAAGCCGATGATGCTGGCCAAGCTGTTCAATGCCGCCGAAATCAAATCGACCGACCGGGTGCTGGATGTCGGCTGCGTCACCGGCTATGCGGCGGCGCTGCTGGCGCGCATGGCCGCTCAGGTGGTCGCGCTCGAACAGGATGCCGGTCTCGCCAAGGCGGCCAAGGCGGCGCTGTCGTCGCTCCCCAATGTTACCGTGGTCAGCGGGCCGCTGGTCGCGGGCTGGGCGCAAGGCGGTCCCTATGACCTGATCGTGCTGGAGGGGGCCACGGAAATCGAGCCCCAGGGTTTCAGCGGCCAGCTCAAGGATGGCGGGCGGCTGATCTGCGTGCTGGGTGCCGCGCCCGGCGCCACCGCCATGCTGTACCGCCGCAGCGGCGACGATTTCGCCGGCCGGCCGCTCTTCAGCGCGGCGGCCCCGGTGCTGCCGGGCTTCGTGAAGCCCCCGGTCTTCGCCTTTTGAACCTATCGCCCGTTCCAAACGTGGCGCAAAATCCCCAGCTTCCGGCCTTCTTGTAGGAGAGCCCTGATAGGGGGTTTTAACGCAACCCGGGGCCGCTTATGGTTCCCGGCGGCTGCTTTTCGCGAAAACTTGGTGAAATGTGACGTTGCGCGGGTTTTGAGTGTGTTCGGGTCAGAGTTCAGAGTGATGTGGCGTAGTGGGTTGAACGGTTGGGTGGGTGGTCTTGCGGTCGGCGCGATGGCCGGCCTGGTATTGCCGTCCGCGACGCTTCCGGCGCGCGGCGAGTCGCTCGAATCCGCGCTGATGCAGGCCTATCGGAACAATCCGACGCTCAATTCGCAGCGCGCCAGCCTGCGCGCCACCGACGAGGGCGTGCCGCAGGCGCTGTCGGGTTATCGGCCGCGGGTCACCATCAACGCCAGCGGCGGCGAGCAGTCGCTGTCCTCGACGAGCAGGGTTGTCTCCGGCGCCGCCGGTATCACCAGCACCGGCCCGGCCGCGGCCAGGTATTTCACCCAAAGCGGCTACAACGCGAGCTACAGCGCCGGAGCCACCCTCACGCAGACCATCTTCAACGGCTTCCAGACCGCCAACCGCACCCGTCAGGCCGAGGCCCAGGTGCTGGCGGCGCGCGCAACCTTGCGCGTGACCGAGCAGACGGTGCTGCTCAGCGCGGTGACCGCCTACATGAACCTGCTGCGCGATAGCGCGATCTTCGACCTGCAGAAGCGCAACGTCGAGGTGCTGCAGGAACAGCTTCGCCAGACCCGCGACCGCTTCAATGTCGGCGAAGTGACGCGCACCGACGTGGCGCAAGCGGAGTCGAGTCTGGCTGCCGGCCGTTCGCAGGTGCTCACCGCGGAATCGAATTATAAGTCGTCGACGGCGACCTATCGCCAGGTGATCGGCACCGATCCGGGCAAGCTCGCGGCCGGTACCCCGGTCGATCGGTTTTCGCCGAACAACCTGCCGACCGCCATCAGCCTCACCAGCGCCACCCATCCGTCGGTCACCACGGCGCAATACAATGTCGACGTCGCGCAATCGCAGGTCAAAGTGGCAGAAGGCGCGCTCTACCCGACATTGTCGATTCAAGGCAGCGCGCAAAAGAATTTCTTTCCCCTCGGCAGCCTCAACACCGTCGAGAGCTACAGCGCCTCGGTGCTCGGCCAACTCAGCGTGCCGCTCTACCAGGGCGGCGCCGAATACTCCGCCATCCGCCAGGCCAAGGAGACGCTCGGGCAAAAGCGGCTCGACTTCGACACCGCGCGCGACCAGGTGCGGCAGTTTGTGGTGCAGTCCTGGGGACAGCTAGAGGCCGCCAAGGCCAATATCGACGCCACTACCTCGCAGGTGCAGTCCTCGGAAATCGCGCTCAACGGCGTGCGCGAGGAAGCGCGCGTCGGCCAGCGCACGACCTATGACGTGCTCGTCGCCCAGCAGAACTTGGTCAATGCGCGGGTGGCCTTGGTCACCGCGCAGCGCGACCGGGTGGTGGCGTCCTACACGCTGCTATCGGCGGTCGGCCGGCTGGCGCCGGAGGTGCTCGGGCTGAACGTGCCGATCTATAATGCCCAGGAGCATTACCAGCAGGTGCGCGATAGTTGGACCGGCGTGCGCACGCCGAGCGGGCGCTGATGTCCTCGTCATTCCGGACGCCGCCAACGGGTCCGCACGAAGCGCGGCCCGATGACAGGCGCCGCGGCGATCCGGAATCCAGATAAACAACAGGCGTTGCAGGTTGCTCTCGATTCCGGGTTCGCGCGCTGCGCGCGCGCCCCGGAATGACGACAGGGTGGTGCTGTGTCCACAGCTCATTGAGCGCTTTTGATTTTCCGCCTGCCAAACTTGCATCCCACTGGCGTATAAAGGGTATCCATGGCGATTCGCGGTTGTTTGGCCGCGAAACCGTCGCTGTTCGGGGTGGTACGACCCGCGGTCGGGATACGAGCGATGAGCCAGCCGGCGAAGGTGCAAGAGCCGTCAATGGAGGAAATCCTAGCCTCCATCCGGCGTATCATTGCCGACGACGATAGCAGACCGAAAGCGCCGGAACCCGTAGCGGCTAAACCGGAACCGCCGCCGGCCCCGCGTGCGGTCGCGCCACCCCCGCCGCCACCGCCAGCCCCGCGTGCGGTTGCGCCGCCGCCACCGCCGGCGGCCAATAATCAAGAAGAAATCGATGCCATGCTGGCCGAGCTCGACGCGCCGCCGAAGGTTGCCGCTGCTCTCATGCCTGCGCCCAAGCCGGCCGCGCCGCCGAACGATGTGCTCGATCTGACCGAAGCAATGACGGCACCGCCGCCGCCGGCACCGGCGTCCAGTTTCCGCACCATCGACGGCGCCAACGACGTGGTGTTCGCCGATCCGCCGGAGCAACGGTCCGAACCGCCGATGCGCGCGGAACCTCGGATGCAAGCTGCCCCGCAACCCGCGCCGGATCACGGGCTGATCTCGAATGCGACCGTGTCGGCGGTCGATAGCGCCTTCAATTCGCTCGCCTCCGTCGTGCTCGGGCAGAACGCGCGCACGCTCGAGGACCTGGTGAAGGAAATGCTGCGGCCGATGCTCAAGTCATGGCTCGACGACAATCTGCCCGGCATGGTCGAGCGCATCGTGCGTGCCGAGATCGAGCGCGTCTCGCGCGGCGGAAGGCAGTAATATTTCTCCGTCACCCTGAGGTGGCCGCGCTATAGCAGGCGTAGCCTGCGTACGCTTGGCTGCGATGCGCGGCCCTCGAAGGGCGACGGCCCGGGCCTGTCATCCTTCGAGGCTCGCTTCGCTCGCACCTCAGGATGACGGATCGGCCCGCCGACGCACCAACTGCCGCGAAACCCACACGCCCAATCCGAGCAGGCAGAGCGCCGCGATCAGGAATAGCGGCACGGCGGTGTAGCGATCGAAAATCCAGCCACCGGCGGCGACCCCCGCGGTCTGTCCGATATAAAGCGAGGCGGAGAACAGCGAGACCGCGGTGCCGCGCGCTTCCGGCGTCATCTGCGTGGCGTTGGTCTGCAATGTGTTGTGCAGCATGTAGAAGCCGAGCCCGATGGCGGTGATGGCGAGCGGCGCGATGAAAGCGGTCGGTTCGAAGGCGAGCGCCACGTAGGAAGCCGCCAGCACCGTGCCGCCCGTGGCCGCCAGTCCGATCTGGCCCAGGCGCTGCACCAGCCGATGCACCGACAGGCTGTAGATCAGCCCGCCGATGGCGAAGGTGCCGACGCACAGGCCGACAAGCGTGAAACTCACGCCAAAGCGCAGATGCAGATCGGCGCCGACATAGGTGAAGGCGCCGAACATCAGCCCGAATTCGAGAAAGGCCACGGCGATGATGGTGCGCGCCCAAGGCGAGCGCAGCACGGCGGCATAGTCGGCGATGAAGCCGCGCTTAGGCTGCGCGGGCGCGGCGCTGCGGCGCGTGATCGGATTGCGCCACAACTCGTAGAACAGCCCGGCGGTGGCGAGCGCGAGCATGCCGGCGAGCAGGAAGAACACGGTGCGCCAGCCGAAATAATCGCCGAGCACGCCGCCGGCGGCCTGGCCGAACAACTGGCCGAGGATTTGCCCGGACAGAAAGCGGCCGAGCACCTGCTGGCGGCGCTCGTAGGGAATGACGTCGCCGACGAAGGCCAAGGCTAAAGGGATGATCCAGCCGGTGGCGAGCCCGCTGAGCAGGCGCGCCGCCACCAGCAGCGGCAGCGAGGTGGCCAGTCCGCACAGCGCCACCAGCACGGCGGCCGCGGCGGCGGCGAGCGCCATGCAGAGATATTTGCCGAGCCGGTCGGCGATCGGGCCGATCACCAGTTGCACCGAACCGTGCGCCAGCAGGTAGACGGTGACCACGATCGAGGCGGCGCCGACGGTGACGTTAAGATCGACGGCGATCTGCGGCAGCAGCGAATCGGTCACCCGCACCATGGCCTGGGCGGCAAAGGCGGCGATGGCCAGCAGCGTAATGGCGCTGGTGGCGCTGCCGCGTGCGGGGGCTGGGCTTGCTGGGTTAGGACTTGCCGGCAAAAGTTGACTCTCGGTGAGGGGCGGGCTTTCTAACGCCGGTCACGTTTACGCAGATTCAACCGCTCGTCCCCGCGAAAACGGGGACCCAGTGCAGGGACTTTCTTACCTGCGATAGTGGCACTGGATTCCCGCTTGCGCGGGAATGAGCGGAGTGTGGTTCGACGTAACCGGGACATGCTTTAGCGCGCCACGTGGTTCAGACAAAACGCCAATGATCGATAAGACCTATCAACCCTCGGAGGTCGAGGGCCGCATCTACCGGACCTGGGAGCAGGCGGGTGCCTTCACAGCCGGCCGGCCCGAGCGCGCCCAGGCCACGCCTTACTCTATCGTCATTCCGCCGCCCAACGTCACCGGCTCATTGCATATGGGCCATGCGCTCAACAACACGTTG
>JACQDO010000413.1 GCA_016201085.1 Hyphomicrobiales bacterium
CGCTGGGCACCTCGTTCGATGAGGTCCTCGCCGATGCCCAGGTGCAGCCGGTGGGGCTGGCCACGCCGCACACGACGCACCGCGCGCAGGTGGAAGCTGCCGCCGCGGCGAAAAAACACATCTACTGCGAGAAGCCGTTCGCGCTCAGCAAAGCGGACGCCGCGGCCGCGCTCGAGGCTTGCCGCCGCGCCGGCGTCGCGATCGCGGTCGGCCATCACTTCCGGCTGATGCCGTCGATGCGCATACTGGCCGAACTCAAGGACACCGGCGCCTTCGGCACCATCATGCATGTCGAGGGTAATTACAGCCACGACTGGCTGGCGAATTATCCGGCCGACAGTTGGCGCATGCAGGCGCGGGAAAGTCGCGCCGGCGGCATGACCAGCCAGGGCGTACATGTGCTCGACTGCCTGCGCGATCTGGTCGGGCCGATGAAGCGCATCAGCGCTCTGTCGAAGTCGCGCGCGCTGAAGGCAGCGGCCGGCGACACCACCGCGGCGCTGATCGAATTCGAGAACGGCGCCACCGGCACGCTCGGCACCACCATCAAGGCGCCGTTCGACTGGCGCATCGCGGTCTATGGCGAGAATGCCACCGCCACGAGCGTGAGCGAGACGCGCGCCATCGTGCGTCGTGCCGGCAAGGAGCCGGAGGTGATCGACCGGCCGGCCGAGTTCCACCTCGGGCGCAATCTCGATTATTTCGCCAAGGCCGCGCTCGGGCAGGGCACATTCTCGCGCACGGCCTGCGGGTCTCGGTCTATGAGCAGGCCCCCGCGCTCGGCGAGGTTGGGGCCGGCGTGTTCCTGACGCCAAACAGCGTGCGCCAACTGGAGCGGGTGGGGCTCGGACCGGCGGTGGAGAAATACGGAGCCAAAGTTGGCGCCGGTTCTCGCTACTTTCGCCACGACGGGGCTGAAATCGCACCGGTCCAGGTGACGGACTCCTCGGGCTGGAACGCGACCTTCGGTATGCACCGCGCCGATCTGGTCGAGATGCTGGCCGGCGCGCTGCCCGCCGGGGTGGTGCACACCGGACACCGCTGCAACGGCTTTGCGCAGGATGGCGACGTGGCGCGCGTGACATTCGCCAATGGCGCGGTCGCCGAAGGTCATGTCGTCATCGCAGCGGACGGCATCCACTCCGAGCTTCGGCAATACGTCGCGCCGCCATCTCGCCCGGTCTTCCATGGCTCGGTCGCGTATCGCGGCGTGCTGGCGCATGAGCGCATGGCGGAATGGCCGACCGACGCCTGGCTGATGTGGCTCGGGCCGGGCAAACACTTCCTCACTTTTCCCCTGCGCGCCGGCCGGCTCGTCAACTATGTGGGCTTCGTGCCGGCGGACCAAGAGATGAAGGAATCGTGGTCGGCACCCGGCGATCCCGACGCGCTGCGCCGGGAGTTCGCCGGCTGGGATGCGCGCATCGAGCGCTTGTTGCGCCATGTACAGGCGACATTCCGCTGGGCACTGTATGACCGCGAGCCGCTATCGACCTGGACCAAGGGCAGACTGACCTTGCTCGGCGATGCCGCGCACCCGATGCTGCCGCATCTCGGACAAGGCGCCAACCAGTCGATCGACGACGGCATGGCGCTGGCGATCATTCTGGCGCGCGCGGACCGGATGACGGCGCCGGCGGCGCTGCTCGGCTATGAAAGCCTGCGGCGCGAGCGGGTAGCGGCGGTGCAGCGCGGCGCGCGCGAGAACGGCTTGCGCTACGATTCCTCCTATGCCGATCTGGGCGTGCGTGATGCCGAAATCGCCGCCCACGCCGCGTACAGGAAAAGGCTGTACGATCACGACGTCGTCCCGGAGGCTCAGGCCGTGGCGGCAAGCCTCGTGTAGCCGCCCATCAATTTGTCAGGCGCGCAGCTTTTTCTTGGCCGGTCCCTTGATCGCCGCATACCACACGTCGTGGATATGCGCGACTTCTTCCTCGAAGCGTTGCAGAAACATGCGCGCCTGCGTGGAGAGCGTGCGCCTTGTCGGCTGGATCACCACGAACTCCGCGTGTAGTTCAGGCGATACGATCGGATTGACGATCAGCTCACCGCGGCCGATGTCATTGACCGAGATCACGCTCGGCAGCACCGTCACCCAGTCCGAACGCGCAACGAATTCGAGCGTGGCGATCATCGCGTCCATCTCCAGCAGCGCTGCCGCCTCGACGCCGTGGCTCTGGAAATAGGTGTCGAGATTGCGCCGCCGGATATTGTCGGGGCCCGGCACCACGATCTTGAGCGGCTTGCATTCCGACAGCCGCACCGGCGCAAGCGGCGGCAGGCCGCGCTTGGGACCGGAGATGAGCATTTCGCGGTCGCGCACCAGGAGCCGCGATTTCAGTCCGATGGTGCCTTCGAACGCCGGCACCACCGCGAAGTCGAGCTTCTCGTCGAGCACCATTTCGGTGAGCAGGCCGCTGTAGCCCTCGACGATGTGCAGGCGCACTTCCGGGCATTGCGGCACGAAATCGTCGAGCACCGGCGCCAGCACGGCGCGGGTGAAGGTCGGCATCAGCCCGATGCGCAGTTCGCCTGTGACTTGGCCAGCGAGCGAGCGCGCTTCTTCCGCGGCATGCGCCAGAGTGCCGACCGCTTCGACGCAGCGCTTGTAGTAGCGCATCCCGGCCGGCGTCGGCTTGACCGCGCCAGTTGTGCGTTCGAACAGCTTAACGCCCAGGCTGCGCTCGACCGCCGCCACGTGCTGAGAAATGCCCGATTGGGTGGCATTTTCACGCTCGGCCGCGCAGGTGAAGGAGCCTTCCTCGCAAACGGCAATGACGGCGCGGATTTGTCGCAACGGGATACTTGGCATGGATGGCTTTCAAAAAGCTGGGGGTATCAGAAAACCTAATGGGCTGACCCAGAATATATTAATTTCTTTTGCAACGCCAACCGGCTTAGGCTTCTGCCATCACGGGTCCGGCGCGAACCGGCGCGCCAATCGGAGGAACGCTATGGGCACTGCAAATTTTGGCATGATCGGCATGGATTGGCAGCAGCGGGTCAACTGGGACCGCTTGCGCGAATACCGTATCGATCGTGCGCGGCAGATGATGAAAAAGCACGGTCTCGGCGCGCTGTTGTGCATGTACGACGAGAACTGCCGCTACATCACCGGCTCGCTGACGCCGGGCTGGAACAAGCTCAAGCCCGGCCTCAAATACGCGATGCTGTGCGGCGACGGCCGCCCGGTGCTGTTCGAGCAGGGCGACATCGGCATGCAGGTCGAGCGCCACTCGCCGTGGCTGCCGAAGGAAAACATCCGCCACTCCTTCGCCTGGATCAAAGGCGCGGCCGGTCCGGCTGCGACTTCGCAGGTGACGAAGTTCACCAACGCCATCATCGAAGAGATGAAGCGCCACGGCGTCGCCGGCCAGAAGCTCGGCTGCGACTTCATCGACATTAACATGATCAACGTCTTCAAGGAAAAAGGTATTCACTGGGCCGACGGCATGACGCCGATGATGGAGGCGCGCGCGGTCAAGGACCAGGACGAGCAGGAATGCTTCCGCATCGTCGGCGCCATCGGCGATGCCACCCACTGGGAATGCATGAAGTTCCTGCGCCCTGGCATCACCGAGAACCAGGTGACCGCGCACCTGATGGAATATCTCTACAACTTCCCCGGCATCGAAGACGTCGAAGACGTGATCGTGTCGTCCGGCCCGAACACCTGGCCGAACTGGCGCAACTTCTCCGACCGCATTATCCAGCCGGGCGACATCGTGTTCATGGATTTGGCCGCGCTCACCTGGAACGGCTACAAGTCCTGCTATTACCGCACCTACTGCGTCGGCAAGGAGCCCACGCAGGAGCAGAAGGACACCTACAAGACCGCGCTCGGCTGGCTGTACGACTCGATCGGCGCGGTGAAGGTCGGCGCCACCACGCGCGATATCGCCTCCAAGTGGCCGTCGGCGATGGAGACCTGGGGCTACGAGGACGAAGACCAGGCCGCCGCCAATTTGTGGGGCCACGGTCTCGGCCTGGCGCAATACGACCAGCCGGTGATCTCGCGCATCTGGTCGCTCGATCATCCGATCGATATCAAGGAAGGCATGACCTTCGCCCTCGAAACCCAGCACGGCAAGAAATTCCACTACGGCGTGCGCATCGAGGAAATGCTGATCGTCAAGAAGAACGAGATCGAGATCGTGTCGAACTTCCCGGTCAAGCAGATCACCGTGGTCGATCCGCTGCCGGGCTACGGCGATCACGTGAAATAAGCACAGCGTGCTTCTACCCTCTCCCTGATCGCGGGGAGAGGGAACACGCCGAGCTCATCGGCCATGCCAGGACTTTGAAATCGCATGACCGCATTCATCCTCCCGCTCAGTGACCCGGCCGCGATCGACCCTGAAAACGTCGGTCCGAAGGCGGCCAATCTCGCGTCGCTGACGCAGGCGGGATTGCCGACGCCGGGGGGTTTCTCGTTGACGGCGGAGGCCTATCGGCATCAGGCGCGTTACATCGGCATCGACGAGATGCTGCGGCAGTACAACGAGGCCGACATACCGACTTCGCGCAGGCTGTCGATTCAAATTCGTCTGGCGATCCATCAAAAGCCGATCGCACCGGAGATTCTCGAGCCGCTGTTGGCCGCCTGGCGTGCGCTGCGCGCGGATGGCGCGCTGGGTGTGGTTCGCTCCTCGGCGCTGATCGAGGACCGCAAGGGCGCCAATTTCGCCGGCCAGTTCGAAAGCTTCCTCGGCCTCACCGACGAAACCGAATTCCTCACCGCGGTGCGCGCCTGCTGGGCGGCGCTGTGGACTTCGCACGCACGCCGCTACATGGACAATGCCGACCTATCGCCGGCCGATACCGCGATGGGCGTGCTGATCCAGCCGCTGATCCCGGCCAAGGCGTCGGGCGGCGGCCTGAGCGAGACCGCCGAAGGTCACATGTTGATCTCCGCCACCTGGGGGCTCGGTTCGGCCATCGCGCAGGGCGAGGTGGTGCCCGACCGCGTTGTGCTTGGTAAGAACGGCTTCCTGCGTACGGTCGAGGCTGGCCGCAAGCGCCATCGCGACACCTGCGCGCACGGCGTCGCGGCGCCGGAGCTGGTGCCCAAGGACGACGTGAACAAGCCCTGCCTCACCCCCGGCGAGGCGGTGACGCTCGGCCGCCTGCTGCGCAAGTGCGAGCAATTGGCCGGCGGGCCAGTCGAGATCGAATGGGCGATGGACGAGGCCGGCTTCAAGCTGCTGCAGTCGCGCCCGCTGCATGTCGAAGCGCCGATCGTGCCGGACGAGGTCTGGCTGAGCCATCCCTGCCTCAGCGGCCATCCGGCCGGCATCGGCTGGGGCTCCGGCCGCGCGGTGGTGGTGAACTGCGAATGCGAACTGTCGCGCGTCGCGCCCGGCGACATCCTGATCACCAAGGTCGCCGGGCCGGCGCTCAGCCATATCCTGCCGCGCGTCGCCGGCGTGGTGGCCGAGCTTGGCGGCTCGACCTCGCATCTGGCCTCGCTGGCGCGTGAGCGCGGCATCCCGATGGTGCTCGGTGTGCTCGATGCCACTCTGAAAATTCCGGACGGTAAGCAGTGTGCCGTCGACGGCGTGGCCGGTGTGGTAAGGTGGATGCGATGACAACCCGTCCGCGTGTTTTCGTCACCCAGCCGATCGCGCAACGCGCGCTAGAGCGGCTGCGCGGCATCGCCGATGTCACCATCAATAAGGATACCAGCAAGATCCTCGCCCGCGGCAAGCTGCTCGCGGCGGTGAAGAAATGCGACATCCTGTTCTCGCTGCTGCATGACACGGTCGATCGCGCCGTGCTCGCCGCCAATCCCAGGCTCAAGGCGGTCGCCGCGATGAACATCACGCCCGACCGCATCGCCGTGGCGGAGGCCACCAAGCGCGGCATCGCGGTGACGGTGATCCCGCCGATCGTGGCCGAGTCGGTCGCCGATCTGCATCTCGGGCTGATGATCGCCGTGGCGCGGCGCATGATCGAAGGCGACCGTTCGGTGCGCGCCAGCCGCTTTCCCGGTTCACAGTCGAACCATTTCGCCGGCAGCTATGTGTTCGGCAAGACCCTCGGTCTGATCGGCGCCGGCCGTATCGGCCAGGCCACCGCGCGGCGCGCCAAGGGTTTCAGCATGAAAATCCTGTACTGGGGGCCGCGCCGCAAGCCCGAGGCCGAGCAGGAGCTCGGCATGGAATACGTCACGCTCGACCGGCTGTATGCCGAAGCCGATTTTGTCTCGTTGCATCAACCGTACAATGCCGAGACGCATCACATGATCTCGGACCGCGAATTCGCCTTGATGAAACCGACCGCCTACATCGTCAACACCGCGCGCGGCGCCGTCATAGACGAAGCGGCCATGGTTCGCGCGCTGAAGAAGAAGCGCATCGCCGGCGCCGGTCTCGACGTGTTCGAGAACGAGCCGAAGGTTCCCGCGGCGCTGCTCAAGATGAAGAACGTGGTTCTCACGCCGCATCTTGGCAGCGCGGTGATGGAGCTGCGCGAGGCGATGGCGAACGTCGTCATCGACAATATCCAGGCGCTGATCGAAGGCCGCACGCCGCCGAACTGCGTCAACCCACAAGTGTTAAACAAGTAACGTGCTGTCATCGTCCGCGAAAGCGGACGATCCAGTAATCCCGGTATTCGGGATAGAATCGAAACGCAGTGAGTACTGGGTTCCCGCTTCCGCGGGGACGACAGCTCTGAAATAGGAGAAAGACAATGGCGGACCTGCCCAAGCTCGACGTCGTGATTGCCAACAATTTCGGTCACCTGCCGATGTTCATCGGCGCTGAGAAGGGTTACTTCAAGCAGCACGGCGTCGACGCCAGCTTCAAGGTGGTGGATACCGGCACCGACATGGTCAATGCGCTGCACGACGGCCTCGCGCAAGTCGGCGACATGAGCACGACCACCTACCTGAAGGCGGTGCATGCCGGCAATCCGTTCCTCATCATCGGCCTGATCATGAACGACGCCGCCCGCGACAATTGCGACGACCCGCTCGCCATCATCACCAAGAAGGGCCGGGGGATCGCGCCCGGCAAGCTCAACGACCTGATCGGCAAGAAGATCGGGCTCGCGAAGGGGCAGACATCGGACGAATATTTCAAGATGGTGCTGCGCCGCGCCAAGATCAAATATGCCGACCTCACCATCGAGAACATCTGGTCGCAGTTCGGCCTCGCGCCGGCGTTGGCCGAAGGCAAGGTCGATGCCATCGTGTCGTGGGAGCCGTTCGTGTCGCAAGTGCTTATGCATGTCCCGGATTCGTATGAGGTCATACGCGGCGGCCAGCACATGTCCTATGTGATGGTGGCGGTGGCGAATGCGCCGACGGTCGATAGCAATCCGGGCGTGATCAAGAGTATTGCCGCGGGCTTGGCGCAGGCCTCGCATTTCACGCGCACCCACCCCGATGAGGCGGTGGAGATTTACGCCAAGTGGGTGCCGGGCACCGACGTTGCCGTCGGCAAGAAAGCGGTTCGCAACATCAAGTTCGACCCGCGCGTGTCGGCGAATGTGATCCGCGCCTTCGAAAACGCCGAGGACGAGGTGCTGATCAACACGCTGCCGGGTGCCGCGCGCTTGAACGTGCCGAAACTGTTCCGGCCGGACTTCATGGAGGCGGTGATGAAGGAGCACCCGGAATATTTCGCCGACCTGCCGAAGCTGTAGTAGCGGCATGCGGCGGCACAAACTCTGCTGTCATGCCCCGCGAAAGCGGGGCATCCAGTAGACGCCGCCCCATGTAATTGAACCGAGACGTTTGCGATTACTGGATCGCCCGCTTTCGCGGGCGATGACACCCAAATTATTCCGCCGTCCAGCCGCCGTCGAGCACCAGCGCCGAACCGGTCATCAGCGAGGAGGCGTCGGAGGCGAGGAACACGATGGCGCCGGTCATTTCCTCGAGCTGGCCGAGGCGGCCGAACTTGATCTTGCCCAGGACCTCGTCGCGGAACGCCTTGTTCTCGAAGAACGGCCGTGTCATCGGCGTTTCCAGGAAGGTCGGCCCGATCGAGTTGACCCGCACATTATGCGGGGCGAGCTCGACCGCCATCGCCTTGGTGAAGCCCTCCATGGCGTGCTTGGAGGCGCAATAGACGGTGCGGCGCGCGGCGCCGACATGGCCCATCTGCGACGAGATGTTGATGATCGAGCCGGGCAGCTTCTCGGCCACCAGCCGCAGCGCCACCGTCTGCGCCATGAAGAAGGCGGCGCGCACATTGAGATTCATGATCGCGTCGAAATCCTCGATGGTGACGTCCGGCAGCATCTTCGGCCGGTTCATGCCGGCATTATTGACCAGCACCTGGTACGGCGGTCGCGCGGCCAGCGCCTGGCGCACCGCCGGCACATCGGTGACGTCGAGCGCCAGCGCATCGGCGAACTGACCGCGCGCGCGGATTGCGCCGGCCGCTTCGTCGATCTCCTTGGCGGTACGGGCGACCAGCGTGACATGCGCGCCGGCATCGGCCAGCGCGCTCGCCGCGGTCAGCCCGATGCCGCGCCCGCCGCCGGTCACCAGCGCGCGGCGGCCGTCGAGGCGGAAGGAGGCGGTTTTGGTCAGGTCGATGGTCATGCGCCGACTATTGCTCTCTTCTCCCTCCCCTGAAAGGGGAGGGTCCGGCGCGTAGCGCCGGGGGTGGGGTTACGCATATGGCTGAATGATAGCGCACCCACCCGGCTCGCTGCGCTCGCCACCCTCCCCGCAAGCGGCTGTCATGTTCACACATCTTGCCGAGCGATTGCGCGGCTGATTCCGTGAGTCAACTGATTCGCGGGAGTGGCCGATGGCTGGGATTGAATATGGGCTGGGGCGGTTTGGCGACCG
>JACQDO010000391.1 GCA_016201085.1 Hyphomicrobiales bacterium
CACATCACCTGCAACAAGAACGGCATCCCGTTCGATCCGGAAAAGCCCATGGTCACTTCCGGCATCCGGCTCGGCACGCCGGCCGGCACCACGCGCGGCTTCGGCATCGCCGAATTCCGCCAGGTCGGCGACATGATCGTCGAGGTGCTCGACGTGCTGTCGCAAAAGCAGGCGCAAGAGGATTCGCTGGTCGAAGCTGCGGTGCGCGACAAAGTGAAGGCATTGATTTCGCGTTTTCCGATTTATCAGGGCTGACCATTAATGGTCTCGAATGCAAGTGACGCCCTCTATTCCGTCATCCTGAGGTGGCCGCGCAGCGGCCCTCGAAGGATGAACGGCCCGGGCCGTCGCCCTTCGAGGCTCGCTGCGCTCGCACCTCAGGGTGACGGGTTGATTCAGAGGAAGTAGGGGGCCAAGTCATGCGTTGCCCGAGTTGCGGTAGCCTCGACACGCAGGTGAAGGATTCGCGGCCGACCGAGGATTCGGCGGTGATCCGCCGCCGCCGCGTGTGTCTCACCTGCAATTTCCGCTTCACCACCTTCGAGCGTGTGCAGTTGCGAGAACTCACCGTTATCAAGCGCAATAGCCGGCGCGTGCCGTTCGATCGCGACAAGCTGATGCGCTCGGTGCAGATCGCGCTGCGCAAGCGGCCGGTCGATCCCGAGCGCATCGAGCAGGAGGTTTCCAAGATCGTGCGCGAGCTGGAAAGCGGCGGCGAGAACGAGGTGTCCTCGGAGGCGATCGGCGAGGCGGTGATGGCGCATCTGCGCGAGCTCGACGACGTCGCCTATGTCCGTTTCGCCTCGGTGTACCGCAATTTCCGCGAGGCCAAGGATTTCCGCGCCGCGCTCGACGAATTGTCGGGCGAGGAAGACACGCCCAAGGCGACCGCGCGCAAATGAACGACCCCGTCACGCCAGAACCGGCGGCCAGCGCCGCACCCGCCACCGCGGCAGCAACGAGCGCCGACGACGCCCGCTTCATGGCGCTCGCCTTCACGCTCGGCCGCCGTAATCTCGGCCACACTTGGCCGAACCCGGCGGTCGGCAGCGTGATCGTCAAGGACGGCATCATTCTGGCGCGCGGCTGGACGCAAGCCGGTGGCCGCCCGCACGCCGAGATGGAAGCGCTGCGCCGCGCCAAGAAAGTCCCGCAGGGTCTGCAAGGCGCCACCATGTACGTGACGCTGGAGCCGTGCTCGCATCAGGGCAAGACGCCGCCCTGCGCCGACGCCATCATCAAGGCTGGTATTGCGCGCGTGGTATCGGCGCTGGAGGATCCCAACCCGGAAGTGGCCGGCAAGGGCCATGAGAAATTGCGCACCAAGGGCATCGCGGTCGATGTGGGCCTAGGCGCCGACGAGGCGCGCCGTGTCCATGTCGGCCACATTACGCGCATGCAGAAGGCGCGGCCCTTTGTAACGCTCAAGCTCGCGCTCTCCGCCGACGGCAAAGTTGGCCTTGCCGGCCGCAAGCCGGTGGCAATCAGCGGCGAGGCCGCGCGCACGCGCGTGTTCCAGATGCGCAGCGCCAGCGACGCCATCCTGGTCGGCATCGGCACCGTGCGGTCGGACAATCCGCATCTGACATGCCGGCTGCCCGGCATGGACGAGCGCTCGCCGGTGCGCGTGGTGCTCGATGCCAATTTACGGCTGCCGCTGGCGACCGCGGTGGTGGCGACGGTGCGCGAGACGCCGACCTGGGTGTTCACTTCGCGCAAGCCCTCGGCGATCGCCGAGGATATTTTGCAGCAGAAGGGCTGCCAGGTGTTCCGCGTCGACGACACCGACGGCAAGCTCGATCTCGACGCCGTGCTGAAAATTCTCGTCGAGCAGGGCATCACCCGGCTGATGGTGGAGGGCGGCCCGACGGTGGCGGCGAGTTTCGTCGGCGCCGATCTGGTCGACGCGGCGGTGTTGCTGCGCTCGGAGAAGACCATCGGCGAGGACGGCATCGACGCGCTCGAGGGCATGCCGCTCGCAGCGCTCACCGAGCGCCTGCAAGCGCGCGGCAGCGAGCGGCTCGGTGGCGATACCATCGAACATTACGAGCGGACGTGAACGTGTATCGTCACCGAGCTCTCTTTCGTTCCCCGGGCGCAGCGCAGCACGAGCGCAGCGAAGTGGTGCGCTGCAGACCCGGGGTCGTTACGCGTTCGGAATTTGTAAAGACCCCGGATCAGCGTCGCACCACTCCGCTATCGCTACGTGCTGCGACGCATCCGGGGCACGTGGCGGAGGCTTAATGTTCACCGGCATCGTCACCGATCTGGGCGAAGTGCGTTCGGTCAAGCCGCGCGCCGACAACCTGCATCGCATCACCATCTATAGCCGCTATCCGCGCGCCGACATCGCGCAGGGCGCCTCCATCGCCTGTTCCGGCGTCTGCCTCACCGTGGTCGATACCGGCGAGGAGGACGGCCGCGGCTGGTTCGCGGTCGACGCGGCGGCGGAGACCCTGGCGATCACCGGCGTCGGCCGCTGGCGGCACGGCAGCCGCGTCAACCTGGAGCGCGCGCTCAAAGTCGGCGACGAGCTGGGCGGCCACATCGTTTCCGGCCATGTCGACGGCCTCGCCACGGTCATTTCGCGCGAGGACCTGACCGACATGGCGCGCTTCGTGCTGCGCGCGCCGCATGCGCTCGCCCGCTTCATCGCGCCCAAGGGGTCGGTGGCGCTCGACGGCGTTTCGCTCACGGTCAATACGGTCGATGGCGACGATTTCTCGGTGCTGATCATCCCTCACACGCTCGGCGTGACAACGTTCGGCGCGCTCGCCGAGGGCTCCGACGTTAACCTCGAAATCGACACCATGGCGCGTTATGCGGCAAGGTTGATGGACAGCAAATAGCGCTCTTGTTCCCCCCGCGCGCGCTTGCTACCACGCGGCCGAAACAAGGAACCGTCGGGACATGGCCAAGAAGACAAGCGCGCCTAAAAAAGACAACAAGCGCGGCAAGCAAGACGCTAAACCGCGCATGCTGATCGTGGAGGCGCGCTTCTACGAGCATATCGCCGATGCACTGCTGGCCGGCGCCACCCGCGTGCTGGACGAGGCCGGCGCCACTTACGAGCGCATCTCGGTGCCGGGCGCGCTGGAAGTGCCGGCGGCCATCGCGTTTGCCGTCGCCGCCGCCAAACGCAAACCTTACGACGGCGTGGTGGCGCTCGGCTGCGTGATCCAGGGCGAGACCTATCATTTCGAGCTGGTGTCGAACGAGTCGGCGCGCGGCCTGATGGATTTGGCGATCCAGCAGCAGCTCGCCATCGGCAACGGCATCCTCACCGTCGACAACGAAGCGCAGGCGCTCGCCCGCTCCACCGCCGACGAGCGCAACAAGGGCGCCTCCGCCGCGCGCGCCGCCCTCGCCATGGTCGCGCTCAAGCGCCGGCTCGCGAGTCAAAAATGACCCGCGGCGCGCCAGCGGGCGACAGCGAGGCGCGCAAGGCCAATAAGCGCGGCGCCGCCCGTCTGGCCGCCGTGCAGGCGCTCTACCAGATGGACCTCGCCGGCACCGGCCTCAACGAGATCCTCGCCGAGTTCGAAAGCCACTGGCTCGGCCGCGAGGTCGAGGGCGCGCAATATCTCCCCGCCGAGGCGGCCTTCTTCCGCGACATCGTTTCCGGCGTGGTGCGCGAACAGCGCCAGCTCGACCCATTGATCGACGCGGCGCTGGCGAAGAGCTGGCCGCTCAAGCGCATCGAAGCGGTACTGCGCGCCGCGCTGCGCGCCGGCGCCTACGAGCTCGACCATCGCCGCGACGTGCCGGCGCGCGTGGTAGTGTCGGAATATGCCGACGTCGCCGCCGCCTTTGTCGAGCGCGACGAGACCGGCATGGTCAATGCCGTGCTCGACCAGCTGGCGCGCTCCATGCGCGCGGCCGAGTTCACTGGGTGATGTCATGGCCAAGCCGAACGACAAGCTGTCGGCCGAGGATCGTCTGATCGCGCGGTTCTTCCAGCCGCTCGCCACCCATCCGGGAGCGCTTGGTTTGTCGGACGACGCCGCCTTCATCGCGCCGCCGGCGGGCTGCGACCTGGTGCTCAAGACCGACGCCATCATCGGCGGCGTGCATTTCTTCGCCGAGGACTCGGCGCGCGAGGTGGCGCGCAAGGCGCTGCGCGTGAACCTGTCCGACTTGGCCGCCAAGGGCGCAACGCCGCTCGGCTTCCTGCTGTCGCTGGCGCTGCCGAAGGAGATCGGCGACGACTGGCTCGGCGCCTTCGCGGACGGCCTGCACGCCGATGCCGTTGAGTTCGGCTGTCCGCTGTTCGGCGGCGACACCGACCGTACGCCCGGCCCGGTGACGATTTCGATCGCCATGTTCGGCAGCGTGCCGCAAGGTTCGATGGTGCGTCGCGCCGGCGCCAAGCCAGGCGACCGTGTGTTCGTGAGCGGCACCATTGGTGACGCTTCGCTGGGCTTGGCCTTGCGCAAGGGTGCCGACTGGAAACTCAGCGCCGCGCAGCGCCAGCATCTTGCCGCGCGCTATCTGCTGCCGCAGCCGCGCAATGCGCTGGCGGAGGCCGTGCGCACGCATGCTTCCGCCGCCATGGATGTGTCGGACGGGCTGGCTGGCGATCTCGCCAAGCTTTGCCGGGTGTCGGGCATGGCGTCCGAAATCGCCGTCGCGCAAGTGCCGCTGTCGGACGCGGCGCGCGCGGTTATCGCCGCCGCGCCGGCGATGCTGGAAACCGCGCTGACCGGCGGCGACGATTACGAGGTGCTCTGCACCGTGCCGCCGGCGAAGGCGGCCTCTTTCCGCGCGGCGGCGCAGGCCGTCAATGTCCCGGTCAGCGAGATCGGCGTTATCGTGGAAGGCGAGGGCGCCCGCTTCGTCGGCGCCGACGGCCAGGCGCTCGCTTTCAAGCGCGCTTCCTTCAGTCATTTTTAAGCTACACTGTGCCAAACGAAAAACGTCGGGAGCGAACAAGCGCATGCGCGACATGACAAAACCGGCGGCCCTGCCGGTCGGGCAAAATCCCAACTTCGACAGGCATCACAAGCGCTTCCCGACCACCGCCTGGATGCGCACGGAGGCGCCGCGCCACGTGCCGCGTTTTGCGTTTGAGTATGGCGACACCGGCGCCGGCAACGATGTCGGCATCGCGCACAACTGGAGCGCCTTCGACAATATCAAGATCGTGCCGCGCTATGGCGTGATGCCGACGCTGCCGCCGGTCGAGGTCAAGCTGTTCGGCACGCGCTACGCGGCGCCGATCGGCATCGCGCCGATGGGCGGGCCGTCGCTGGTGTGGCCGGGCGCCGATCTGTTGATGGCGAAGGCGGCGCAGCGCGCGCGCATTCCCTACACGCTCAGCGTCGCCGGCGGCGCCACTATCGAAGATGCCGCCGCCGCCGCGCCCGATGTGTTCTGGCTGCAGCTCTATCGGTTCTGGCACGACGAGCACAAGATCGGTTTCGATCTGATGCGGCGCGCCAAGGCCGCCGGCGTGAAGGTGCTCACACTCACGCTCGACGTGCCGGTGCGCACCACGCGCTCACGCGAAACTTATGCCGGGCTGGCCGGCGAGTTCCGTCCCAATCTGCGCATGTTGTATGAAATGACCGTCCGGCCGCGCTGGCTGCTCGCGCTGCTGCGCAACGGCTATCCGCGCTTCGCCACCATCAGCGAATACGCGCCGCCGGGCGCCGGCACCAACGAGATCATCAAGTTCGCGCGCGCCAATATGGGCGGCGCATTCTCTTGGGAAGAGGTCAAGCGTTATCGCGACGCCTGGAAGGGTCCGATGACGGTGAAAGGAATTTTGCATCCCAAGGACGCCGAAAAGGCGGTGGCGCTCGGCATCGACGGCATCTGGCTGTCGAACCACGGTGGCCGCCAGATCGAGGCGCTGACGCCGTCGATCGATTGCCTGCCCGCCATCGTGGCGGCGGTCGGCAAGAAAGCCACCATCCTGCTCGACAGCGGCATCCGCAGCGGCCAGGACGTGATGCGCGCGCTGGCGCTCGGCGCCGACGCGGCCTTTGCCGGCAAGTCGTTTTTGTGGGCGGTGGCGGCCATCGGCGACGAGGGCCCCGACCAGCTCATCGACCTCTATATCGACGAGCTGCGCGCTTCTCTCGGCCAGATCGGCGCCCACTCGCCGGCCGAGGCCCGCAAGGCGAAAATCCTGCATCCGGGGGCGGTGAAGTTTTAGGGGCTAGACTTCGTGTCCCGGACGCGGTGCAGCACGAAGTGATGCACCGCTGATCCGGGCCCCAGGGGCCACAAAGACTGGGTCCCGGTTCTGCAGCGCACCGTTCCGCTGCGCTCCACGCTGCGCTGCGCCCGGGACACGCCGGCATCCCAGCCCTGCATCCCCGGTAGTGGCGGTATCCTTCGGCGCCCGGTAAAGAGAGAAGAAATTTCCCGGGAATCGCCTCATGTCGGCCGTCGCCGAGCCAATATTGCACGCGCATATCGACGACCACCTGGCGCGCCGCAACGCCATGGTGCTGGCGGTGGCGCAGGCGCTGGCCGGCGGCAACAACACCGTGATCGTGTCGACCGCCTCAATCGTCGGCGCCGTGCTGGCGCCCGACAAGGGCCTGGCCACGCTGCCGATCACCTGCATGGTCATCGGCATGTGGCTCGGCACGCTGCCGGTCGGCTTCCTGGCCAAGCGCTTCGGCCGCCGCTTCGCGCTGCAGGCCGGATCGCTGTTCGGCATGCTGTCCGGCGTGATTTCCTACAGCGCGGTGATGCAGGGCAATTTCTGGCTGCTGCTGATCGGCACCTTCTGCGGCGGGCTCTATGCCGCCGCGCATAACTCCTACCGCTTCGCCGCCGCCGACACCGCCAGCGAAGCCTACCGGCCCAAGGTGGTGTCCTGGGTTTTGGCCGGCGGCGTGTTCGCGGCGGTGATTGGGCCGCAGCTCGTCATCTTCACCAAGGATCTGCTGTCGCCGCACATGTTCGCCGCCAGCTATCTCGGCCAATCGGCCTGCGCCGTGCTGGCCGCCATCGTGTTGATGTTCGTCAAGGTGCCGCCGGTCGCGCCCGAGCGCATCGAGCGGCCGCGCCCGCTGCTGACGATCGTGCAGGCGCCGCGTTTTATCGTCGCCGTCGCCTGCGGCGTGGCGAGCTACGCCATGATGAACATGATCATGACCTCGGCGCCGCTCGCCATGGTCGGCTGCGGCCATTCGGTGACCGACGCCACACTCGGCATCCAGTGGCACGTGCTGGCGATGTATGCGCCGAGCTTCGTCACCGGCAGCCTGATCGCGCGCTTCGGCGTCGAGCGCATCACCGGCATCGGCCTCGCTTTGGTCGGACTGGCCGGCGTCGTCGGCATCGCCGGCATTTCGGTGGCGCATTTCTGGACCTTGCTGGTGTTGCTCGGGCTGGGCTGGAACCTGGCCTTCATCGGCGCCACCACCATGGTGACGCAGTGCCACCGGCCCGACGAGCGCAACAAGGTGCAGGCGTTCAACGATTTCCTCATTTTCGGCAGCATGGCTTTGAGCTCGTTCTCGTCCGGCCAGTTGCTGGAATATGTCGGCTGGACCGCGATCAACGAGGTGATCTTCCCGACCATCTTCGTGGCCGGTGCCATGCTGGTGTGGCTGGCTTTGCGAAAGCGAGCCGGGGCTGCGGTTTAATAATCTTTGTTTCCAATCGGTTTCAGGTCAGCCGGTAGATTTTGCTTCGCTCAATCCAACTACAGATATTGTCCGCTTTGCTCCGAAAGCGACCGAATGATTGCGGCGCTGCGAAGGCCGCTAAGTGCCAAAAACGTCATTCGCCGTTCCAAGCTTACGAGCCACGAATGACCGAAAATGGCAATCGTGTAAGCCCGTGCTCAACCCACCATTGCGTCGTGACAAAAATCACGGTGAAAGAACGGAGGTCAGTTGGGATCGGATTAGGGAATTTGCCGTTGCGCTCTTTCCAGGCAGAGACGCGCCTCGCGGTCGTTGGGATCGATCCGAAGCGCGCTGTTGGCGTCCGCCACCGCTTTTGCGAAGTCGCCTTTTCTGCGGTAGCACACGCATCGGTTGACATAAGGATTGGTTATCGACGGATCGACCCTGATCGACTGAGTGAAATCCGCGATTGCCAAATCGAACTCGCGCAACATCATATATTCGTAGCCACGGCTGTGATAGACGGTCCCGAGATCGACGCCCGTCACCTGGCTGATCCGCCGTGTGCAAGCGGCAATAGCCTGCTGGCCGGATCCTTTAAAGCAAACGTCCTTATCGTTCTGCTGGGCCGAAGCCGGTATCGCGAACGACAAGCTCGTCATCAATAAAAGGCTAGCACAAAATCTTCCGATCCATTTTTGCATTGGTATCCCCACGTCAGACGGATAGTTAAACAGGCTTTTGAGATTGTCACAATCAGGGATTGGCGGCGTTCGCTTAGAGCTGCGCTGTGAAGTGCGCGCTTTGTTGTGTTCTGTGTATGACCGCTCCGGGTCAATGACGGCCTAGCTGGCCCAAGGCCGACGCTTGTCCTTGTCCGCTACGCTCCAAAAGCGATCGTTCAAAACACAAGTCCGGGTTGGCGCCGTCTATGGGCCGGGCCGGCCCGCGCGGAAAAAAATCATAATATCTCTTGACTAAAGTCACAGCATATGTTCCTATGGCGACGTCCGGTTCTTCGAGGGGCGCTGTCATGAGGCGTCTTGATGGTGGAACCGGATGCGGCGCCCGCGGGCGGGGGATGAACGCACCCCCCCTAAGCTCTCGGGCGGCGCCGGACCCCGCCCGGAGGCACTAGGACCTCCCGCGAGGAGCTCGCTGATCGGTGGGGCCTAACGGCTCGCCTGAAAGCGCGGCCCGGCGCCGTAAGGAGAACCGCCGCAAATACGCCCGGATGGTGAAAATTATCCGGGTGGCGCGCCGAGAGGCGCCTTCCCGCCGATCGCAAGGTGGGAAGGACACGCCTCGCAAGCGTGTCGGGCGGTTCTCGCCGAGCCGCTCAAGGGGTCTCGCAAGCCCCTGCATCTCTCGGCGCTCCGCTCCCCCTCAGGGGGCGTTGACCTGCCGCGCCGAAGCCCGAAGGGCGCAGGCGGGAGGAACGACGGCGTCCCGCTCCGCCAAGAATCCGGGCGCTTTCGCGCGTCATACTAAGGTCTGGCGCGCGCGGAAGCTGGGGGCGGCCGGCATATAGTAGTTATCCGGAGCCTTTTCCGCGTTGCGTTGCCGCCACCTTTTTGGCTATATCCACGCGCTTTCCGGTCGGGGTGAAGCGCCCTCATAAAGCGGCCATCCTCGACGCTCCTGGCACCGGCGGGAGCGTTTCTCCCGCCAGCCAATCCA
>JACQDO010000386.1 GCA_016201085.1 Hyphomicrobiales bacterium
CTGGTCGGCACCACCTAGATCGAGAAGTCGGAGCAGCTCGCCGACATGCTGCGCCAGGCCGGCTGGGAGTCGCACGATTTTACCGACCCCAACGCCTTCGCCGCGCTCTATACCGGCGACGACGGCGCCACCAAGACCAAGGTGTTCGCCATCCTCAATGCCCGCTACCACGAGCAGGAAGCTTTCATCGTCGCGCAGGCCGGCGTGCCGGGTGCCATCACCATCGCCACCAACATGGCCGGCCGCGGCACCGACATCCAGCTTGGCGGCAATGCCGACATGCGTATCCGCCAGGAGATCACCGACATCACCGATTGGGCCGAGCGCGACAAGGACCCGCGCGCCGCGCAAATCCGCGAGCAGGTGGCGCGCCTCAAGCAGAAGGCGCTCGCCGCCGGCGGCCTGTTCGTGCTCGGCACCGAGCGGCACGAGAGCCGGCGCATCGACAACCAGTTGCGCGGCCGCTCCGGCCGCCAGGGCGACCCCGGCCATTCCAAGTTCTTCCTGTCGCTCGAAGACGACCTGATGCGCATCTTCGGCTCCGACAAGCTCGATGGCATGTTGCAGAAGCTGGGCTTGAAGGAGAACGAGGCCATCGTTCATCCCTGGATCAACAAGGCGCTGGAAAAGGCGCAGCAGAAGGTCGAAGCGCGCAACTTCGACATCCGCAAGAACCTGCTGAAGTTCGACAACGTAATGAACGACCAGCGCAAGGTGATCTTCGAGGAGCGGCTCGAACTGATGCGCGACGAGGCGGTCGACGAGACTGTCGCCGGCATGCGCCGTTCGGTGGTCGAGGATCTGGTCGCCAAGCATATCCCGCCCAATGCCTATGCCGAGCAGTGGGACGTGAACAGTCTGGATCAGGCGCTGCGCGAGGTGCTCGCGCTCGAACTGCCGGTCAAGGACTGGGCCAAGGAAGAGGGCATTGCCGACGAGGAAATGCGCGAACGCATCGAGCGGCGCGCCGACGAACACATGGCGGGCAAGGTGGCCAAATGGGGCCCCGAGGTCATGCGCTATGTCGAGAAGTCGATCCTGCTGCAGACGCTCGATCATCTCTGGCGCGACCATCTGGTCATGCTCGAGCACCTGCGCCAGGTGATCGGCCTGCGCGGCTACGGCCAGCGCGATCCGCTCAACGAATACAAGGCGGAAGCCTTCAGCCTGTTCGAGGCGATGATGGCGCATCTGCGCGAGGCGGTGACCGGTCAGCTCATGCGCGTGGAGATCGTGCAGCAGCCGCCGGCCGAGGAGGCCGCCAAGCTGCCCTACATGGAAGCGCACAAGGTGGATCCGGCGACCGGCGAGGACGAGATGGCGCCGGCGCTACAGCCGGCCTTCGCCGGCAATGGCAATGGCGCGCAGGTGCAGCGCAATGCGAACGATCCGACGAGCTGGGGCAAAGTCGGCCGCAACGAGCCGTGCCCCTGCGGCTCCGGCAAGAAATACAAGCACTGCCATGGCAAGTTCGCCTGAGCTCAACCCGCCCCTTCCTCGCCGAAGCCGAACATGCGGCGCGGCGTGGTCCAGAACAGCAAGTGGCGATCGACCGGATCGGGAAACAGCCGCGCGGCCAGTTCGATCAACAGCCCGTAATCCTGCCGCTGGGCGCTGCGCAGGAACGGCCAATCCGACGCCCATAGACAACGATCGAGCGTGAATGCCTCGACGACGGCGTGAACGAACGGCCAGCAGTCATCGAACGGGTAGGGCCGCCGCGAAAACTTCGCATAGCCCGACAGCTTGACGCTGACACGCTGCGTGCGCGCGAGCTTGAGCAGCGCCGCGAAACCGGCTGCTTGAGCCCGTCCGGCGGCGTCGGCCGTCCGCAATGGTCGATCAGCACGCGCACCGGAATGGCTTCGATCCACGGCACGAACTGCAAGAGCTGCTCGTGCTCGGTCTGCAGATTGAGAAACATATCGAGCGCGGCCAGCTTCTCGATCAGCGGCGCCGAGCGTTTGTAATAGTCGATGCCGCGGAAGGTCGGATTGAAGGCGGCGCCGAGCACGCCCTGGTTTTTCAGCATACGCAGCGTGTCCAGGTCGGCGTCGAAATCGATAATGGCAATGCCTTTGCAGCGGCTTTCGCCGCGCGCGACGGTGTCGAGCAGGCAGGAATTGTCGCTGCCGTAACCGGAATTCGGCTGCACCAGCAGGCAATGAGCCACCCCATAAGCCTGCATGACCCCGGCAAGCTGCGCCGGCGTGCCGATCTCCTGGCCGGAGGGATGGTAGGCGATGTCCTTGCCATAGGGAAAACGCAGTGGATCGAGCACGTGCGCGTGGCAGTCGATCTTGGGCTCTTTGAACAAACTCATTGCGGACGCTTACAAGGAGGCCGTTGACGGATGGATAATTTTTGCGGAGCGGTCATTCACGGCAATAAAGTTCGTCGTAGAAAAAAATTCGTCAATTTCTTTATATCGTTCAATTTTCTGAACGCCTGTTGGCGCAATTCTAAAAATGCCAAAGCGCCGTTCTTTGAAGAAATACCAAAAATCCTGAAAAAACGTTCGGGTGTCGATGTTGCAACCGCCAAATTCAAATTGCAGAACTTTTGTCGCTTCGATGGCTTCGCCAAAACCATTGAGCGCCGCCAATTCATGTCCCTCGATGTCGAGCTTAACGATATCGATGTCCCGCTTATTCAGTTGCTGTTTCCAATACTGTTCGAATGTTATCGTCTCAATAGACTCTTGCACATCAAAAGCGATTTCGAAATGCGCGAGTCTGCGCTTTGTGAGGCTGGCTAAGCCAGATCCGGATTGATTTGAAAACAACGTTGCTGAACCGGATGCATTCGATACCGCGAGCGGGACAATTGTTATATTTTTATCGCCAGCAAATCTGGTTTTTAATTTGTCGATGTTCGTCGCCGACGGTTCAAAGCTGTGAATTTCCAGGGTTTGATTTTTTCTGCGGAGTTCCGCCGTGTAGTCTCCAACATTCCCGCCAATATCGATCGCAAGCACAGGGACATCGTTAAGCAATCGAAGCGCCATATCCACTTCTTGGGCTATGGTCGCCGCGCCGTAGCCCTTGCCTTGAGCAAAAGCCGAAATTCGCTCGAACTCTTCCGAAAGATGTGGGCTTTTTTGGATGAGACTCCTCAGAATTTCTAAATCCGAGTCAGGTGACGATGTTGCGGGCATTCCGATCTCCATCGCAAACCGGTCGAATTATTTATTATTTTAGCGCTTGCGCCAGTTCTTTCCTAAATTTGCGGTCGCGCTTGAGATGCCATTCGCGGCTCATGGCCTCGCGCCGCGTCGCAAACCGCTCCGCATGCAGCAGCACCCAGAGGCGCCCGCGCGTCGTGCGCGCGCCCTTGCCGGCATTGTGCTGAGCGAGACGGCGGGGGACGTCATGGGTCCAGCCGACATAGGTCAGATAACGATTTTTGCCGAGCGTGCCGAGGACGTAGACGAAGCTGTCCATGCACTGGGAGAGGATGGTTAGCGGAATCCGGAGGAGCGGCTGTCGAACGAGCCGGCGGGGATCACCGGCTGCGCGCCCGTGAGCAGGCCGCCGCCGCTGGCCGGCGGGGCCGAGAACGCGGTGCGCAATTCGTGCTCGGGCGCGCGCGGCGCCGCGGTTTTCGCGGATTGCTGCATCACGCCCGGCGGTTCGGACTTCTTGACGGCGGGTTCGGGCGGATTGGCGGCGAGCGCCTGTGGCTTGGGCGCCGCGGCCGCTTGCGGCTTCGGGGTGTTGACGGTCGCGGCGGCGGCAGAGCGCACCACGTTGAAGCGGGGTTTCGCCGCCGGCTCGGGATTGCTGCCGCGCAAGGCGACCTGCGTGCTCTCGGGCGCCGGTGGAGCCGGCCTGGGTTCCGCTTTGGGCTCGCCGAACAACTTGCCAATCAACCCGCCGATGGTTTTCTGCTGTTCGGGCGGCGCGGCGCCTTCCTTCGGCTGCGGCGCCGGCTGCGGCATCGGCACGCTCGCCATCGTCGCCGGCGCATTCGCGGTCCGCGATTGCTGCGGCTGCGGCGCGCTGGCAAGGGTTACGCGCGGCGCGGGGGTGCGCGGCAATGCGCCGGGCACTGTGCTGCCGGGCGCCACGCTATTGCCGGCGAGCTGAAAGATACGGCCGTCATTATCCGATCCGACGCCCGCGCCGATCCTGCTGGCGAACACCGGGTTCATACCGCCGTCGATGCC
>JACQDO010000387.1 GCA_016201085.1 Hyphomicrobiales bacterium
CAGGGCAAGATCCGGTTCACGCTCGGCGACGTGGTGCTGACCTCGAAGCTGATCGACGGCACGTTCCCGGACTACGGGCGCGTCATCCCGGCCGGCAACGACAAGGAACTGATCGTCGACAAGAAGGAATTCGAGCAGGCGGTCGACCGCGTCTCGACGGTGTCGAGCGAGCGCGGACGCGCCGTCAAGCTGTCGCTGTCGAACGGCAAGCTGATGCTGTCGGTGACCAACCCGGACTCCGGCAGCGCCACCGAGGAGATCGAGGTCGAGTACGACGCCGATCCGCTCGATATCGGGTTCAACTCGCGCTATCTGCTCGATATCGCAGCGCAGATCGAAGGCGAAGTCGCCGTGCTCAAGCTCGCCGACCCCGGCTCGCCGACGCTGATCCAGGACAAGGACGCCAAAGGCGCGCTCTACGTGCTGATGCCGATGCGGGTGTGATGCACGTATTTACGCGATGAACTCTCCGTCTTACCCTCTCCCCTTGCGGGAGAGGGTGGCGAGGGCCGTTAGGCCCGAGCCGGGTGAGGGGTCAGTGGCGCAGGGAATTCAGCATCGACCGGTTGCGAAGCGAAATCGCAGTTTTGCGAAGGCAATGCGCCGTAGCGCTACCGGTGTCGAGTTGGCGATGTGGAGACTGTTGCGCCATAGGCGTCTCGTCGGTTTCAAATTTCGTCGGCAAGTTCCTATCGAAGGTTTCATTGTCGACTTTGTCTGCTTCGATCAGAAGGTCATTGTTGAAATAGATGGGAGCCAACATTTTGCGTCTCAAAGAGATGAGCGAAGGGATGCTGTACTGACTGGTGAGGGCTTTCGCATCCTTCGTTATTGGAATAACGACGTGCTGCAACGACGCACGTCAGTGCTGGAAGATCTCTTCGCGCATCTTACCGATGACAAACGCTGACCCCTCACCCGGCGCGCTACGCGCGCCACCCTCTCCCGCAAGGGGAGAGGGTAGGCTGCGGCCCGTGGCACGGCACTGCCCATGACTGCGCCCATGACTGCCGCCTGCATCCGCCGCCTGACGCTTGCCAATTTCCGCAGCTATCACGCCGCGCAGATCGCGCTCGATCGTGCCGGTCCGGTGGTGGTCACTGGCGCCAATGGCGCCGGCAAGACCAATCTGATCGAGGCGATTTCGCTGCTGGCGCCGGGGCGCGGCCTGCGCCGCGCCACCATAGAGGAGCTGGCGTTTTCCGAAGGCGACGGCGGCTGGGCGGTGTCGGCCGAGATCGAGGGCATGCTCGGCCTCGGCACGCTCGGCACCGGCATCGATCCGCCGGCCGGCGAGGATGCAGCCCCGGCGCGCAAGTGCCGCATCGACCGCGAGAGCGTAAGCTCGGCCACCGCCTTCGCCGATCATGTGCGCGTGGTGTGGCTGACGCCGGCGATGGACCCGCTGTTCAACGGCCCGGCCTCCGAGCGTCGGCGGTTTCTCGACCGGCTGGTGCTGGCGATCGACGCGCAGCATTCCAGCCGCGTCGCCGCGCTGGAGCGGTCGCTGCGCTCGCGCAACCGCCTGCTGGAAGATGCGCAGCGCGATCCGCATTGGCTCGATGCGATCGAACACGAGACCGCCGAAGTCGCCGTCGCGGTGGCGGCGGCGCGAGCTGAGACGGTGAACCGGCATCGAGGACCGCTATCGCGCTCTACTGCGCGACAATCGCGCGCGCGATGCCGCCGCCGGGCGCACGCTCGACGGACCTCACCTTTCGGATCTTGTGGTCATCCACCGGGCCAAAGGCATCCCGGCACACGACGCCTCGACCGGCGAGCAGAAGGCGCTGCTCATCCGGCTCGTGCTCGCGCATGCGCGGCTGATCAAGGAGATGACCGGCTTTGCGCCGCTGCTGCTGCTCGACGAGGTGGTGGCGCATCTCGATCCGGCGCGGCGCGCGGCGCTGTACGACGCCTTGTCGACGCTCGGCGCGCAAGTCTGGATGACCGGCGCCGACCCGGCGGCGTTTGGCGATATTGTCGGCCGCGCCGAAACCTTCGTGGTGCGCAGTGGCGCGGTGGAACCGGCGCCGCGCGGTTGTTAGTTCCACGCCGCGAACGTTCCGTTAATCGAGATAACTTGAACGCACCGACAACCGGAACCATCGCCGCGCTATTACCTTGAGTCTGCTGGAGGCGGTCACACGGAGGGCGTGGAACCGCGCATGGGGATGGCAATGCGCGCGGAGAGCGCAACAGAGCAAATGAAGCACGAACTGCATCGCCTGTTAGACAACATCCGCGGTGACCTCGACCGCATCGAAATTCTGACGGCCGCGCTCGACGCTTTCAGCCGACCGGTGCCCAATTATGAACCCCGTTTCCGGCATCTGCCGCGGTCGGAACCGGGGGTGCGCGAACTCCACTAGAACGCGTCCCGGCCAGAGCGTGCGGAGGCGGATTCCGGCCTTGCGGGCGGTCGAAAAACGGGTGCTTTTGGCACCGGCAGCCCTTTAAATAATGCTTACAAATCAATAAATTATCTAGTGTGAGATAGCCCTGTACGCGTCCCAAGTTTCGTGCCACACAAAACGTCCAATCCGATTCATTTTTGCACCCTCCAAGGGTCTCCCCGATGGCTGAACCGGCCCGCAAATCCCCGTCCGATTCCTCCGACTATGGCGCCGAGTCGATCAAGGTCCTCAAGGGCCTCGACGCCGTGCGCAAGCGGCCGGGCATGTATATCGGCGACACCGACGACGGCTCCGGCCTGCACCACATGGTCTACGAGGTGGTCGACAACGCCATCGACGAGGCGCTCGCCGGCTACGCCGACGAAGTGGTGGTGACGCTCAATCCGGACGGCTCGGTGACGGTGCGCGACAACGGCCGCGGCGTGCCGACCGATATCCACAAAGGCGAAGGCGTGTCGGCGGCCGAGGTCATCATGACCCAGCTGCACGCCGGCGGAAAATTCGACCAGAACGCCTACAAGGTATCCGGCGGCCTGCACGGCGTCGGCGTCTCGGTGGTCAATGCGCTGTCGAGCTGGCTCAAGCTCACCGTCTGGCGCGACGGCAAAGAACATTTCATGGAGTTCCGTGACGGCGTCGCGGTGGCGCCGCTGAAAGCCATCGGCGATGCCAAGGACAAGCGCGGCACGCAGGTGACGTTCTTTCCCTCGCCCAAGACCTTCACCATGGTGGAGTTCGACTTCGCCACGATCGAGCACCGCCTGCGCGAGCTTGCCTTCCTCAATTCCGGCATCAACATCGTGCTGTCCGACATGCGCCACGCGGTCGAGAAGCGCGAGGAAATGAAATACGCCGGCGGTGTCGAGGAGTTTGTCAAATATCTCGACCGCAACAAAACGCCGCTGATCCCTAAGCCGGTGATGATCAGGTCCGAGCGCGAAGGCATCACGGTGGAATGCGCGCTGTGGTGGAACGACGGCTATCATGAATCGGTGCTCTGCTTCACCAACAACATTCCGCAGCGCGACGGCGGCACGCATCTCGCCGGCTTCCGCGGCGCGCTCACCCGCCAGATCACGCAATATGCCGAGACCATCGGCACCACGCGCAAGGAGAAGGTGGCGCTCACCGGCGACGACTGCCGCGAGGGCCTGACCGCGGTGCTGTCGGTGAAGGTGCCGGACCCGAAATTCTCCTCGCAAACGAAAGACAAGCTGGTCTCGTCGGAAGTCCGCCCGGTGGTGGAGAACGTGATCAACCAGGCTTTGCAGGACTGGTTCGAGATTCACCCGCAGGAAGCCCGCGTCATCGTCGGCAAGGTGGTGGAAGCCGCCGCCGCGCGCGAGGCCGCGCGCAAGGCGCGCGATCTGACCCGCCGCAAGGGCGCGCTCGACATCTCGTCATTGCCCGGCAAGCTCGCCGATTGCCAGGAGCGCGATCCGGCCAAGTCAGAACTGTTCATCGTCGAGGGCGATTCGGCCGGCGGCTCCGCCAAGCAGGGCCGCAACCGCGAATTCCAGGCGGTGCTGCCGCTGCGCGGCAAGATATTGAACGTCGAACGCGCGCGCTTCGACAAGATGCTGGGCAGCCAGGAGATCGGCACGCTGATCACCGCGCTCGGCACCGGCATCGGGCGCGACGAGTTCAACCCCGACAAGCTGCGCTACCACAAGATCATCATCATGACCGACGCCGACGTGGACGGCAGCCACATCCGCACGCTGCTGTTGACCTTCTTCTTCCGGCAGATGGAGGAGTTGATCAAGCGCGGCCACATCTTCATCGCGCAACCGCCGCTGTACAAAGTCAACCGCGGCAAATCCGAGCAGTATCTCAAGGACGAGCGCGCGCTCGAGGACTATCTGATCGCCACCGGGCTGGAAGAGGCCGTGCTGCGGCTCGCCTCCGGCGAGGAACGCGCCGGCCCCGACCTGCACCGGCTGGTCGAGGAAGCGCGGCAGATCCGCAATATCCTGAGCGGCCTGCACAGCCGCTACAACCGCAAGGTCATCGAGCAGGCGGCGATTGCCGGCGTGCTGACGCCGAAAGTGACCGACGATGTCAAGACCGGCGCGGCGGCGGCCGACTATATCGCCAAGCGTCTCGACGCGCTGGAAGACGACACCGAACGCGGCTGGAAAGGCCGCTTCGACGAGCACGGCTTCCATTTCGAGCGCACCGTGCGCGGCGTCAAGGAAGTGGCGGTGATCGACCAGGCGCTGCTCGGCTCGGCCGACACGCGCAAGCTCGACGAATTCGCCGCCTCGCTGCAGCTGATCTATCCGCGCCCGACGCCGCCGGCCACGCTGCGCCGCAAGGACGAACTCACCTCGATCTACGGTCCGGTTGGCCTGTTCGAGGCGGTCACCAATGCCGGCCGCAAGGGCATCTCGATGCAGCGCTACAAAGGGCTGGGCGAGATGAACCCCGAGCAGCTGTGGGAGACCACGCTCGACGTCAATGCGCGCTCGCTCTTGCAGGTACGCATCAAGGAAGTCGACGAGGCCAATGTCTTGTTCGACCAGCTGATGGGCGACCTGGTCGAGCCGCGCCGGCAGTTCATCCAGGACAACGCGCTGTCAGCGAGCGTGGATGTTTAGCTCATCAGCTTGGCGCCGATGGCCAGCCCAATGACC
>JACQDO010000388.1 GCA_016201085.1 Hyphomicrobiales bacterium
CGCAAGCCCCGCCAGCCGGCGATTTGTGCGCCCGGCGCATCACGCTACACTGCCGCCCATGCCCTCGCTTGGCCTTGCCCAGCATCACCCGCGCCGCAACGTGCGTCTCGACACGTTGGTGCGGCTGCGCTGGCTTGCCATCATCGGCCAGACCACCGCGGTGCTGGTGGTGCATTACGGGCTCGATTTCGACCTGCCGATCTGGGCTTGCCTGGCCGTGATCATGCTGTCGGGCTGGCTCAATATTGCGCTGCGCCTGCGTTTCCATATGACGCAGCGGCTGGAGCAGGACCGCGTTGCCTGGCTGCTTTCTTTCGATATCGCGGAACTGGCGATGCTGCTGTTCCTGACCGGCGGGCTGCAGAATCCGTTCGCCTTCCTGTTCCTGGGGCCGGTGCTGATCTCGGCGACCGCCCTGCCGCCACGCTTCACGCTGCAACTTGGCGCGTTGGCGATCCTGTGCGCGACCGTGCTGGTCTTCGTGCATTACCCGCTGCCGTGGGACGGCAACGATCCGCTGCAACTGCCGCCGCTCTACATGATCGGCGTCTGGCTTTCGCTCCTGCTGGCCATCGGCTTCATCGGCGTCTACGCTTGGCAGATCACCGAGGAATCCCGCCAGCTCGCCGACGCGCTGGCCGCCACCGAGCTGGTGCTCACGCGCGAACAGCATCTTTCGCAGCTCGACGGACTGGCGGCGGCCGCCGCGCACGAGCTGGGCACGCCGCTCTCGACCATCTCGGTGATCGCCAAGGAGCTGGAGAACGCCATTGCCGCCGACGCTCCGCACGGCGACGACGTGCGGCTGCTGCGCTCGCAGGCGACGCGCTGCCGCGACATCCTGGCCAAGCTCACCGAGCTGGAGGGCGGCGGCGAGCCGTTCGACCGCATGCCGCTCACCGCGCTGATCGAGGAGGTGGTGGCGCCGCATCGCAATTTCGGCGTCGCCATCGACGTGTCGGTGAGGCCGGAGCGCACCGGCGAGCCGGTCGGCGCGCGTAATCCGGCCATTCTGTACGGCCTCGGCAATCTGCTGGAAAACGCGGTCGATTTCGCCGGCGAACGGGTCGTGGTCGACGCGCAATGGAGCGAGGACGCCGTCGTCGTGATCATCGCCGACGACGGACCCGGCTTTGCCGCCAACATCATGGACCGCATCGGCGAGCCCTATGTGTCCAGCCGCCGCCGTAAATCGAACGATAGCGGGGCCGGACCGGGCGGATTGGGCCTGGGATTCTTCATCGCCAAGACCCTGCTGGAGCGCTCGGGTGCCACGCTGACCTTCGAAAACCGCAGCTTCCCCGAGCGCGGCGCCATCATTACGGTGCGCTGGCGCAGGCCGGATTTCGAGCGGCCTTTAAGCTTCACGACGGCTTGAGATAACGCAACTTGCGCTCTATTTTCCTATGCTATGGGCGCTGAGAATAGGATGCCGAAAGGGCCTTCCGGAGCGCAGTTGAAAGCGTGGACACAACCGTGACCGACCTGGCCAACCCCGCGGTGGCTGAGAAGCTTCCGAGCGAGCGTTCCGTGCTGATCGTGGAGGACGACCATTCCTTCCTGCAACGGCTGGCCAAGGCGCTCGAGCAGCGCGGCTTTACCGTCAGCACCGCCGAATCGGTGGCCGAAGGCTTGCTCAAGGTGCAACAGGTCGCGCCCGCCTTCGCGGTGGTCGACATGCGGCTGGGCGACGGCAACGGCCTCGATGTGATTTCCGCGCTGAAGCGGCGGCGGCCGGAAGCGCGCGGCATCATCCTCACCGGCTACGGCAATATCGCAACCGCGGTCAACGCCGTGAAGCTCGGCGCGGTGGATTACCTGGCCAAGCCGGTCGACGCCGACGACGTGGTGGCGGCCCTGCTGGCGCAGGACCAAAAGACGATCGGGCCGCCGGAAAATCCGATGTCGGCCGACCGCGTACGCTGGGAGCATATCCAGCGCATCTACGAACTGTGCGGCCGCAACGTCTCGGAAACCGCGCGCCGGCTCAATATGCACCGCCGCACGCTGCAGCGGATTTTGGCCAAACGCGCGCCGCGCTAACGGAGGCCGTGTTAACAGAAAATGCGCGCGCCGCGGTGACCATTCCTTCGCCGATCTATTCGTCACGTCCGTGGCTCTGCCTCGTGGCCTGGCTGGCAATGAGCGCGCCCGCCGCGGCCAGTGCGACCGTGACGTGCGACATCGACGACAAGTTGGTCACTTTCGCGATGCAGGCGATCACCGGCCGCTCCGGCCCGATCACGCATGTGCAAGGCGGCACGATTGAGATCAAGCCGGCGGCCAACGTCAAACTGGTGCCGCCGCAACTCACCTTCGATCGCACGCACATCGTGCAACAATGGTTGCTCGACCGCGACCTGCGGCTACAAATCGAGATCGACAACGCCGAGGCTAAACAAAGTATCAATCTGGTGATCCTGGCGCGGCTCAATCGAAAGACCGAGAAATATGCCGGGCAATACGTTCTTAAGATCGCGATTGCCGGAAAGACCAAAGAATTGAAGGGCCGCATCAAAGACTGCGAGGCGGGTTAATCCACATCGCCATAAGGCCCTGTGGGATCGGCGAGCGATTGCAGGCGCAGCGCCGCGGCGCC
>JACQDO010000394.1 GCA_016201085.1 Hyphomicrobiales bacterium
AGCTCGACGGCTTGCAATTGCTCGACGTCGTCCAGCACGAGCATCCCGATCTGCCGGTGGTGATGATTTCCGGCCACGGCAATATCGAGACCGCGGTCGCCGCCATCAAGCACGGCGCCTACGATTTCATCGAAAAGCCCTTCAAGGCCGACCGGCTGGTGCTGGTGGCCGAGCGCGCGCTGGAGACATCGCGGCTCAAGCGCGAGGTCAAGCAGCTCAAGCAACTGGCGCCGCTGCCCTCGACGCTGATCGGGCGTTCCACGGCGATGGCGCAATTGCGCAAAGCCATCGCACGGGTGGCGCCGACCAACAGCCGCGTGCTCGTCGTCGGCCCCTCGGGCGCCGGCAAGGAGCTGGCCGCGCGCACGCTGCATCTATTGTCGGGCCGCGCCAATGGGCCGTTCATTGTCATCAACGCCGCCGCCATCACGCCGGAGCGCATGGAAATCGAATTGTTCGGCGTCGATCAAGCCAATGGCTCGGACGCCCGCAAGCCAGGCGCGCTGGAAGAGGCGCATGGCGGCACGCTGTTCATCGACGACGTCTCGGATCTGCCGCGCGAGACGCAAAACAAGATATTACGCGTGCTGGTCGATCAGACCTTCCAGCGGGTCGGTGGCAACGGCAAGATAGCCGTCGACGTGCGCATCGTGTCGTCGACCACGCGCAATCTTGAAGCGGAAATCGCCGAAGGGCGCTTCCGCGAGGATCTCTATCATCGCCTGTCGGTGGTGCCGATCCGCGTGCCGCCATTGTCCGAGCGGCGCGAGGATATTCCCGAACTGGTCGATTATTTCATGGACCAGATCTCGCATACCACCGGCCTGTCGAAACGCCGCATCGGCGACGACGCCATGGCGGTGCTGCAATCGCATAATTGGCCGGGCAATGTCCGTCAGTTGCGCAACAATGTCGAACGGCTGATGATTCTTGCCGGCGGCGATCCGGAAGTCGTGCTCAATGCCAGCATGCTGCCGCAGGACGTCGGTTCGATGGTGCCGACCATGCCGAACGGCAATGGCGGCGAGCATCTGATGGGGCTGCCGTTGCGCGATGCGCGCGAAGTGTTCGAGCGCGAATATCTGGTGGCGCAGATCAGCCGCTTCGGCGGCAACATCTCGCGCACCGCCGAGTTCGTCGGCATGGAGCGCTCGGCGCTGCATCGCAAGCTCAAGGCGCTGGGGATCGGCTGACCTAATATGTCCCGCATCGCCTATGTCAACGGCCGCTATTTGCCGCTCAGCCACGCCGCCGTCTCGATCGAGGATCGCGGCTATCAGTTCGCCGACGGCGTCTATGAAGTCTGCGAGGTGCGGGCAGGCCGGCTGGTCGACGAGCGCCGCCACATGGCGCGGCTCGACCGTTCCTTGCGCGAAATCCACCTGGCGCGCCCGATGTCGGCTAAGGCGCTCTCGGCCGTACTGCACGAAACCGTGCGGCGCAATCGCGTCTATGACGGCATTGTCTATCTGCAGATCACCCGCGGCGTGGCGCGGCGCGACTTCGCGTTCCCGCCGGCCGATACGCCGGTATCCGTGGTGGTGACGGCGCGCGGCAGCGATCGCGCGCGTCTCGAACAACTGGCGGCGGACGGCATCGCCGTCATCACCGTGCCCGACAGCCGCTGGCGGCGCGTCGACATCAAGTCGGTGGCCCTGCTGCCGAACGTGCTGGCCAAACAGGCGGCGCGCGAGCAGGGCGCGCGCGAAGCCTGGCTGGTGGACGAGGCTGGCCGCGTCACCGAAGGCGCCTCGTCGAATGCCTGGATCGTCAGCCGCGACGGCAAACTCATCACCCGCTCGCTGGGCAACGACATCCTGGCCGGCGTCACGCGTTCGGTGGTCGTCGACGTCGTCAAGGCGCAGGGCCTCGCCTTCGAGGAGCGTGCGTTTAGCGTCGAAGAAGCCTATGCGGCGCGCGAGGCCTTCGTCACGTCGGCCAGCCAGATCGTGCTGCCGGTGGTGCGCATCGACGGACGGCCGATCGGCAATGGCGCGCCCGGCCTGATCGCAACCGCCTTGCGCCGCGACTATCACCGCCACGCCGAATTGAGCTGATTTAGCGCATGATCCCGAAAAGTGGGAACCGGTTTTCGGATAAGATCATGCGCGAACAAAATAGGCCGGTCTATGCCCAAGGTTGTGCGGCGGAGTTCCGACAGCCGCTATATTGCCGGGCAGGGTCCGCTCACGGCAAAAAATGAAATATTTCAGCCGGTTGTGGCGACGATCACTAACTTGTGCTTGCGCCGGACGGCCACCTGCCATCTAATGGCATCCTCCTGGGCCTTTCACCGCGTCTGCGTGGGGCAAGACAGGGCGCATGTGACGGAACGCATGCGCAGGACCCGGGCAACAAAGGTCTCGCGCGTAAGACGCGGGCAAAAAATGGAACACGGCCATGGCAGCCGAACGTGCGCAAAATCTGCAAGACACATTTCTCAATCACGTCCGCAAAGCGAAAATCCCGCTCACCATTTTCCTGGTCAACGGGGTGAAATTGCAGGGCGTGGTGACCTGGTTCGATAATTTCTGCGTGCTGCTGCGGCGGGATGGGCATTCGCAGCTCGTATACAAGCACGCGATCTCCACCATCATGCCGGGTCACCCGATCCAGCTGTTCGAAGGCGGCGAAGAGCCGGGCGCGGATAAGGTTTAGCGCATGATCCCGAAAAGTGGGAACCGGTTTTCGGATCAGATCATGCGCCTACAAAATGTTAGGCGCGCAATGATTCAATCCGACCGGACCATGCTCTAAGTTGGAACCACGCGATCGCGATCGACAGGCGGATCGTCTGAGCCCGACATCGGGCACGGAGAGCGGCCGCGCCATTGTCATCGAGCCATGGCTCAAGCACGCGGCGGCGCGCGCCAATCTCGGCCGCGCCCATGCCGACGCGCGTACGCCGGAAGCGCGCTTGCAGGAAGCCGTCGGCCTGGCGCGCGCCATCGACCTCAACGTGGTGCAAGCGGGCCTGGTCACGCTCAACGACATCCGGCCGGCGACCTATGTCGGCAAGGGCAAGGTCGACGAGATCGCCGGCCTGACCAAAAGCCTGTCGGCGTCGGTCGTGGTGATGGATTGCCCGGTCTCGCCGGTCCAGCAGAAAAATCTGGAAAAAGCCTGGAACGCCAAGGTGATCGATCGCACCGGCTTGATCCTGGAAATCTTCGGCCGGCGCGCGCGCACCAAGGAAGGCGCGCTGCAGGTCGAGCACGCCCATCTCAATTATCAGAAGACGCGGCTGGTGCGCGCCTGGACCCATCTCGAGCGCCAGCGCGGCGGCTTCGGCTTTCTCGGCGGGCCGGGTGAGACGCAACTGGAAGCCGACCGCCGTATCATCGAGGAGCGCATCGCACGCATCGAAGGCGAGCTCGACAAGGTCAAGAAGACGCGCAAGCTGCATCGCGACAGCCGCAAACGCGTGCCTTATCCGATCGTGGCGCTGGTCGGCTATACCAATGCCGGCAAGTCGACGCTGTTCAACCGCATGACGTCTGCCAGCGTGCTGTCGGCCGACATGCTGTTCGCCACGCTCGATCCGACGCTGCGCGCCATCGACCTGCCGCTCGGCAACCGCATCATTTTGTCGGACACGGTCGGCTTCATCTCCGATCTGCCGACCATGCTGGTGGCGGCGTTCCGCGCCACGCTGGAAGAAGTGATCGAGGCCGACGTCATCCTGCACGTGCGCGACATGTCGCACGCCGATTCCGACGCGCAGCTGCACGACGTCGAAAAGGTGCTGGGCGAACTCGGCATCGAGGCGACCGACCGCCGCCTGGTCGAGGTGTGGAACAAGATCGACCTGCTCGACGCGGAAGGCCGCGCGCGGCTCATCAATCTGGTCGAGCGGCAGCCGGCGGAAAACCGGCCGGTAGCGGTGTCGGCGCTGAGCGGCGAGGGGCTGGAGCGCCTGATTACGGCGATCGAAGCGCGTCTGGGTGAAAGCCGGCTGACCATTGAATTATCGCTC
>JACQDO010000395.1 GCA_016201085.1 Hyphomicrobiales bacterium
TGATAGTTCGAGCCGATGCCCTGGCCATAAAGTTTGTCCGGCCGCGCGATCATCTTCTCATAGACCAGGCGGCCGACGATCTGGCCGTGCTCAAGGATGAACGGCACCTCGCGCGAGCGCACCTCGAGTACGGCGCGCGCGCCTTTGCCGCCAGCGCCGGCATAGCCGAAGCCAGGATCGAAGAAGCCGGCATAGTGCACGCGGAATTCGCCGACCAGCGGGTCGAACGGCACCATCTCGGCGGCGTAGTCGGGCGGCACCTGCACCGCTTCCTTGGAAGCGAGGATGTAGAACTCGTTGGGATCGAGGATCAGGCTCTTGTCGGGGCGCGCGGTCATCGGCTCCCAGAAGTCGAGCACGGAATAGCCGCCGCGCCGCTCCACGTCGATCAGACCGGTGTGGCGCTTGGCGCGATAGCCGACGACGCCCGGCCGCTCGCTGCCGCCGAGATTACCCGACAGATCGACGCCGACCGCGACGCCCTCGCTTACATCGGCATCGTCCGAATCGACGAGCCGTTCGCGCGCGTGCAGCTCGCGCAGCGCCTCGGCGCCGAGCAGCGCGTGGCCGTGGCGGAAACGGATCTGCGACAGCCGCGAGCCTTCGCGCACCAGCACCGGAAAAGTGCGCGGGCTGATCTCGGCATAGAGCGGCCCGTGATAGCCGGGCTCGACCCGATCGAAGCCGCGCGTCTCGTCGGCGATCACGCGGGTGAACACGTCGAGCCGGCCAGTCGAGCTTTTCGGATTGGCGGCGGCGGAAATCTCGTCGGGCAGCGCCAGGCTTTCCAGCAGCGGCACGATATAGACGCAGCCGGTCTCCAGCACCGCGCCGTCGCTGAGCGCGAATTCGTGCAGCTTCAACTCATCGATGCGCTGGGCGACCGTGGTCGAGCCGGGCAGGAAACTCGCGCGCACCCGGTAGGCGATATCGCCCAGCCGCAGGTCGAGACTCGCCGGCTGGATCTGATCGGGCACGAACTCGGTCGCCGGCAATATCCCGCCGGCGGCGGCGAGCGCCGCGATCATGCGGTCGGACAGGATGCCCTTGTCTTCCAGGCGGAAAGAAAGTGCCACAGTCTGCGGTCCCCGAGAGCGCCGATCTAACCCGACACACGCCTTGACGGGAAGCCGGCGAGCCCGCTACAAGAGCCTTATCCCGTGGTCAATTTGAGCCGGCCGGCTTGCAGCCACGTAAAACAACTCGCTAAAAGGCCGGGGACGCGTGTGCCCGGCCGAGATTTTTCTCCGGCCGGTTTTTTATTGGCCGGCGCTGTCCGGTCAGGGAGGCCCGCATGCCCGCGTCGAAGGTGAAAAACTACCGCCCGGAAACCCGCCTGGTTCATGCCGGCACGCTGCGCTCGCAGTTCGGCGAGACCTCGGAGGCGCTGTTCCTCACCCAAGGCTACATCTACGGCAGCGCCGAGGAGTGCGAGCAGCGTTTCGCCGGCAAAATTCCCGGCTTTGTCTATTCGCGCTACTCGAACCCGACCATGGACATGTTCGAGAAGCGCATGGCGGCGCTGGAAGGCGCCGAGGCCGCGCGCTCGACCGCGACCGGCATGGCGGCGGTCACCACCGCGCTGATGGGCCTGGTCAAGGCCGGCGATCACGTGGTCGCCGCCAAGGCACTGTTCGGCTCCTGCCGCTGGGTGGTTGAGGAATGGCTTGGCCGCTTCGGCGTGACCTCGACGCTGGTCAACGGCACGAATTTGGATGAGTGGAAAAAGGCGACGCAGAAGAACACCAAGGCGTTCTTCATGGAAACGCCGACCAATCCGACGCTGGAGGTGTACGACATCGCCGCGGTCGCCGAAATCGCGCATAACGCCGGCGCCAAGTTGGTGGTCGACAATGTGTTCGCCACGCCCTTGTACCAAAGCCCGCTCGCGCTCGGCGCCGACTGCGTGGTCTACTCGGCGACCAAGCACATCGACGGGCAAGGTCGCTGTCTCGGCGGCGTCATCCTGGCGTCCGAGAAATTCATCATGGACCACGTGCACCAGGTCATCCGGCAGACCGGGCCGTCGCTGTCGCCGTTCAATGCCTGGATCATGCTGAAGGCGCTGGAAACCTTGTCGGTGCGTGTGCAGCGGCAGACCGAGACGGCCGGCGCCGTGTCGGATGCGCTGGCAGGGCACAAGAAGATCAGCCGGCTGATCTATCCCGGCCGCAGCGACCATCCGCAGGCGGCGACCATCGCCAAGCAGATGCGCGCCGGCTCGACGCTGGTCGCCTTCGAGGTCAAGGGCGGCAAGCAAGGCGCCTTCCGCTTCCTCAACGGCCTATCGCTGATCGGCATCACCAACAATCTGGGCGACGCCAAGAGCCTGGTCACGCATCCGACCACGACCACGCATCAGCGGCTGACACCCGAGCAGCGCGCCGAGCTCGGCATCGGCGATGGATTGATCCGCTTTTCGGCCGGCCTCGAACACGCCGACGACGTCATCGAGGACCTGCTGGCGGCGCTGGATAAGGTGTGAGGGTTCGTGCCCCGGACGCGGCGCAACACGAAGTGTTGCGCCGCAGATCCGGGGCCTTACGTATGCCGGCGCTTGTGAAGGTCCCGGTTCTGCAGCGCATCACCAAGAGGTGCTGCGCTGCGCCCGGGACAAGAGGTGCCCTACGGCATCGGATGATTGACAGATGCCGAAATGACCGGCCGCTGCGCGGCTTCGGCGATGGCCACGCCCAGGCCCTTGGCCATGCAGGCATAGCTCCAGTCGTTCAGGTGCAGCCCGTCGGCCGCCACGAAAGTCTCGACCGCGATGTGATCGACCTCGACCCAGTGCTTCATCACGTCGAAGCGGCGGAACAGATCGACGTCCTCGCTCTTGGCGGTGGTCGCGATCAGCCGCACCGCCTGGGTGGCTTGCGGCTTGACGATCACCTTCGGCGCGAATTGCGGATCGATCAGCACGACGTCGGCGCCGATGGCGCGGATCTTCTCGATCCCATCGTGGATCGACCTCCGATGCTCGGCCAGCGAGTGGTCGCGGATAATCGAATTGGTGCCGAGCTGCCACAACACCAGGTCGGGCTTGGCGGCGACCACAGCGGTATCGAAACGCTTGAGCATGTCGGCGATTTCTTCGCCGTTCACGCCGCGATTGATCACGGCGATCGGGTTGCGCGGGAAATGCTGCTTGAGTTCCTCGGCCAGCCGGCTGGGATAATTCGCCGCCGGCGTACTGGCGCCGGCGCCCGCGGTCGACGAGGAACCGATGGCGACGATGACGATCGGCTCCTTGCCGGCAAGCTTTTGCGCCAAATGCGACAGCGGGTTGGCCATGCGGACCAGATTGAGCGGTACATCGCAGGACGGCGCCGGACCTCCAGCGCGTGCCGGCAATGCCAAACCGATCAGGCACGCAGCGACCGCGAGAGGTTTCATCGCCCGAATGGCGAGACCGGTACCCTGCACGGACGTTTCCCCCACCTCTATCAGCGCCCGCCCTCGGCGTGCGGCCCGCTTGGCTTGGCCGCCTCGATCACGAGATCGGCCAGTAATCGACCTATGCAATCATGAACACGCTCGGCCATGTCAAGTTTTTTTGTGGCAGAGTAAAGGTCGAACGTTCCCAAATCGGCCCATAATTTCATGACGCTGAAGCGGTCGAACAACGGCACTTCTTGCTGCACTGCAACCCAACGCATGTTTTCCGCGTAAGTACCGAGCGCAATCATCGATTCCGTGCGGGGACTGTACTGCGGATTGATGAACACCACGTCGGCGCTGGCGGCCCGTGAGATATTTATACCCCGGTCGAGGGCCTGACTGAATTGATCGGGATCAATTGCCTGGATGGCGTCCGCAGTGCCGGTCTGCCAGACGACCAGATTGGGCTTCACCGCCGCAATCGCCGCCGGCAGGGCCTGTACCATCTCGGCGGCGGTGCGTTTCGGCTTCACGTCGGTAGCGACATTAACCTCGACACCCGGTAGTTGCTGGGCGAGCGCGCGCTGCAGACGCGTCGGATAGGCCTCATGGGCACCGGTGGCGCCGCGCAACAGCGAGGAACCGGCGCCTAACACCAGAATGTTGAGCTTTTTGGCGGCAATGCCGACCGCAACATGCGGCAGAGAGAAAATGCTCTCGATCTGCGGCTTGGCGACGCGGCAGTCGGCCGGAAGCTCGGCCGATATCTGAGCATTGGCCGGCACGGCCAATACCAACAGCATTGCCAATAGGGCTGGTAATCGCCCCGTCATGCCTCGCCTCCCGCATAGCCCGGCTTGCTCGAGGGCGGCCGCGGTCCCGGTCCTTGTCGCTCGATCACCCTATACCATGAAATCAGCGCCGCCGCGGCAACCATGATGACGATACCGAGCGCGCTGACGATCACGTGCGTCAGCACACGATTGGAAACCTCGGTGAACACGAAGTGGCCGGCAAAGGAAAGGAACACGCCGAGACAGAAAATCCCCAAAGAATGCTGCCCGCACACGATGGCCGGCCAAAACGCGCGCGACTTCAGCGCCGGCCAGTCGCGCGGCACGAACCATATCGTGATCAGGGCCAGTGACAGGAAATGCAGGATGCGCAGCACGTCGAGATTGGTCTGGTCGATCGGGTAGATCGCTTCGCCGACGAATTTCGGCACGAAGGCGCCCAAGCGCGGAAAATACCAGGTCATCGCGATGGAAAACGCGAACACCAGATAGGCGACCGCCAGGCCGATCGTCACCCGCGAATTGATCCAGCGCGCCAGCCGTTGCGCGCCTCCGAGTGCGCACCAGGCGCCGAACACGAATAGCAATTGCCAGGCGAAGGGATTGAACACCCAGGTGCCGCTCGGATAGGCCGGCAAGTTCCAGTCGAATCTCCACATCAACGCGTAGAATCCGGCCGACACGATCAGCGCCGCCGACGGCGCACGCAGCAGCAGCCACAAAATCGGCGCGAACCACAGCAGCAGCATGATGTACAGCGGCAGCACGTCCATGTTCACCGGTTTGAACTTCAGCAGCAGCGCCTGCATGATGGTGACGTCGGGATTCTTCATGAAGTCGAGCATGCCCATCTCTTCGGTGTAGAGCGGGTTCTCGAAGCTATTCGCGACATAGGCGATCTCGGCGAGATAGATCGCGAACAGGAACACGTGCGCCACGTAAATCTGCCAGGCGCGCTTGAGCACGCGCGCGGCGGCGACGACAAAGCCATGCGCCTGCATGGCGCGGCCGTAGACGAAGGCGGCGGTGTAGCCGGAGATGAACACGAAAATCTCGGTGGCGTCGGAAAAGCCGTAATTGCGGATGGTGATCCAGCTCACGGCATTGGACGGAATATGGTCGAGGAAGATCAGCCAGAGCGCGAGGCCACGGAACAGGTCAAGCCGCAGATCGCGTTCGGTCGACACTTTGATCATGAACGGCTTTTCTTTCGCAGGGTCTTTCGGCCATAATCCGGAGCGGGTTCGGAATAGATGGCCCCAGCGTTGGATATTATTAAGGCATATAGATGTATCGGGCCGTAACCCGCAAGATCGAGGTCACAGTGACGCCACGCTTCATGTCGGAGCGCTCGTCGCCGAGCAACAGCTATTATTTCTGGGCCTACACCATCAACATCGCCAATCTGGGAAGCGAGACGGTGCAACTCAAGACCCGCCATTGGCGCATCACCGACGCGCACGGGCGGCTGCAGGAAGTCAAGGGGCCGGGCGTCGTCGGCGAGGAGCCAACCCTCAAGCCCGGCGATTCATTCGAATATACCAGCGGGGTGCCGCTGCCGACGCCGTCCGGCTTCATGGTCGGCAGCTACGGCATGGTGACGGCGCGGGGCGAGCATTTCGATATCGAGATCCCGGCCTTCTCGCTCGACTCAACCGATAGCGCGCGCACGATCAATTAGCCGACTCCGGGAGGCAGCCCTTAAGCCGATCGAGCGCCTGGCGCGGCAGGATGGCGAGCACCGCGCCGTCCTGCACATGATCCAGCACGGCTTCGAGCTGCGGCTCCGGCAGCGCGACGCAGCCGTTGGTGCCGGTTCTCCCCGGCAATTGCAGATGCATGAAGATGCACGATCCGGCGCGCGCCTTGCGGTTAGTCGGATAATCGATCAGCAGGCCGCGGGCATAGACCGACGAGTGCCGCATGTTCTCGCCATGCACCTTGGGGCCGAGCTCGACACGCCAGCGGATCGTGTTGTAGGCGGGCGAAGACGGATCGTCGACGCAGGTCATGCCGTCGATGATGCGCATGTATCCGGCGCGATCCGAAGGGGCGAAACCGAAGCTGCGGCCGGTCTTGTAGAAGCCGGCCGGCGCACGCTTATCGCCTTCCACCTTCACCGGCTCGCCCCGCCGCGCCAGGCTGCGAAACGCATGCGCCCAGGCCAGACCCTTGTAGCCGACGAGACCCGTCGCCGCGCCGCCGCTCAGTTGCCAGGGCGCATCCGGTGCGGCGCGCTCGAACCGCTGCACGGTCGCGGTGGTGCTGGTGAAGGTATCGGCCGTCACCAGCACCAGCCGGCGCGCCGAGGCGAGCGGTTCCGGACAGCTTTTCGCCAGCGCCGGGAGCGGCGCGAGCAGCGCGATGATGGTCGCCAACAGTGCGCGTGTCATCCCTTCGCCCCAACATCGGCCGGCTGGAATTCGTAATTCGCGCTACAGAATTCGCAGGTCACCGAAATCTTGCCGTCCTCGACCATGTGGTCGCGATCTTCCTGCGAAAAGCTCTTGAGCATGGCCTCGACGCTCTCGCGCGAACACGAGCATTCCGCGCGCACCTCGGCGGTGCGGAACACGCGCACGCCCGGCTCGTGGAACAGCCGATAGGCCAGCCGCTCGCTGGAAATCGCCGGATCGATCAGCTCGACGTCTTCGACGGTTTCGACTAGCGCGCGGCCTTCCACCCAGGCGTCGTCTTCCGGCAAGGTGTGAACTTGAACGCCTTCCGGCGCATCGCCGGGATGCAGATCGGCAAGGCGCGCGCGTTCCGGCGATTTCGGCAGGAATTGCACCATGATGCCGCCGGCGCGCCAGCGATGGCGGGCGCCGCCGTTTTCCGCGCGAAGTTCCTCGGCCACCGCCACGCGCACGCGGGTGGGGATCTGCTCGGAGCGCAGGAAATATTCATGCGCCGCGTCTTCCAGCGTGCCGCCATCGAGCGCGACCAGGCCCTGGTAGCGGCTGGTGTCGGCGCCCTGGTCGATGGTCATGGCGAGGTGGCCTTTGCCGAGCAGCGCACCGGCATCGATCTTGCCGGCCGCGATCGCCGCCGCGACGCCTTCCTTGCCGAAGCGGGCACAGGCGCGGACTTTGCCGGGCGTGGTGAAGCCGACCACCAGCAGGCCCACCGGTCCGTCGGTCTGCGTCTGCAAGATGAAGCGGCCCTCGATCTTCAGGGCCGAGCCGAGCATGACGGCGAGCACCACCGCCTCGCCCAGCAGTTTGGCGACCGGCTGCGGGTAATTGTGCCGCGCGAGGATCTCGTCGACCACGGGCCCAAGCCGCACCACGCGGCCGCGCAGGTCGAGCGCGGCTACTTCGAACGGCATTACCGTGTCGTCGGCGCCGGTCGCCGCGGGGGCGCGCGTGGGGATTTCAGTGTGAGGTTCGGTCATCGCCCTTATTTAGCGCGTGACTCGTGAATTGCTACCGCCTATCGGCATGCAGGCACCAGGCCAGGATGCCCTTCTGGACGTGCAGCCGGTTCTCCGCCTCGTCGAACACCACCGACTGCGGCCCGTCGATCACCTCGTCGGTGACCTCCTCGCCGCGATGCGCCGGCAGGCAATGCATGAACAGCGCGCCGGCTTTGGCCTTGGCCATCAGCCGGGCGTTGACCTGGTAGCGCTTGAGCATGTTGTGGCGAGAGGCGCCGTCGCGGTCGCCCATCGACACCCAGGTGTCGGTGACCACGCAATCGGCGCCGGCCACCGCTTCCTCCGGATCGGTCATGACCCGGATGTCGGCCTTGGTTTCCTTGACCCAGTCGAGCAGCTTCTTTTCCGGCCGCAGCTCGGGTGGCGTGGCGACACGAAGCTTGAACCTGAAGCGGTCGGCGGCATGCATCCACGAGGTCAGCACGTTGTTGCCGTCGCCGGTCCACGCCACCGTATGGCCTTCGATCAGACCGCGATGCTCCTCGAAGGTCATGACGTCGGCCATCACCTGGCAGGGATGCGAGTGCTTGGTGAGACCGTTGATCACCGGAATAGAAGCATAATGCTCCATGTCGTCGAGCTGCTGCTTATCCAGGGTGCGGATCATGATGGCGTCGACGTAGCGCGACAGGACGCGCGCGGTGTCGGCGACGGTTTCGCCCCGCCCCAACTGCATTTCCTGCCCGGTGAGCGTGATCGATTCCCCGCCGAGCTGGCGCATGGCAACGTCGAAGGAGACGCGTGTGCGGGTCGAGGGCTTGTCGAAGATCATCGCCAGCGTCTTGCCGGCGAGCGGACCCTTGCCGGCCGCCCCTGGACGCTTCTTCTTCATGGCCCGGCTATTGGCAATCATCTCGCGCAGTTGGCTGCGTGAGATGCGATCCAAGTCGGTGAAATGACGAATCTTCATCCGGCCACCCCGCGTTTGGGGGCGCGCGGATGCGCCTCCGCCAGCCGCGCGCAGGCGCGATCGACGCGCGCGACCGCCTCGGCAATCTCCTGTTCGCCGATAATCAGCGGCGGCAGCAGCCGCACCACATTGTCGCCGGCGGCGACCGTGATCATCTTCTCGGCGCGCAATTCGTCGACCATCTCGGAAGCCGGCGGCACCATGCGCAGGCCGATCAGCAGGCCTTCGCCGCGCATTTCCGCGATCACCGCAGCGTGGCGATCCTTGATCTCGGCCAGACGCTGCTTGAGCAGCAGCGAAGACTTGCGCACGCGCTCGATGAAGCCGGGCGCCAGCACCAGGTCGAGCACGGCATTGGCAATGGACATTGCCAGCGGATTGCCGCCGAAGGTCGAGCCGTGCGTGCCGGCGGTCATGCCCTTGCCCGCTTCCGCCGTCGCCAGGCAGGCGCCGATGGGAAAGCCACCGCCGAGCGCTTTCGCCAGCGCCATGATGTCGGGCGTCACGCCGGTGTGCTGATAGGCGAACAGGTCGCCGGTGCGGCCGATGCCGGTCTGCACTTCGTCGAACAGCAGCAGCAGGCCGTGGTCGTCGCACAATTTTCGTAAGCTCCGCAGGAAGGTGTGCGGCGCCACCCGCACGCCGCCCTCGCCCTGCACCGGCTCGATCAGGATCGCAGCCGTCGCCGGCCCGATGGCGCGCTTGACCGCCTCGATGTCGCCGAACGGCACCTGGTCGAAGCCGTCGACCGGCGGGCCGAAGCCGTCGAGATATTTCTTGTTGCCGGTCGCCGCGATGGTCGTCAGCGTGCGGCCGTGGAAGGCACCTTCGAAGGTGACGATGCGGTAGCGCTCCGGCCTGCCCGAGGCCGACTGATATTTGCGCGCCATCTTGATCGCGCATTCCAGCGCCTCGGCACCGGAATTCTGGAAAAACACGGTGTCGGCGAAACTCGCCGCGCACAGCCGATCGGCCAGCTTTTCGCCGTCCGGGATGCGATAGAGATTGGAGACGTGCCA
>JACQDO010000015.1 GCA_016201085.1 Hyphomicrobiales bacterium
CGCCGTCAGATTGTTTCCCAGGCGGCCGCGGCAGCGCGCTATCGCGGCGGCCGTGGCCTTTGTCGGCGAGCGGCTGAACGGCGAAGATGGGCTGGGCGCGATTTTTCCGGCGATGGCCAACTCGGTCATGATGTTCGATGCGCTGGGCCACGACGCGCAGGCCGCCATCGCGCGAGCGTCGCTCGACAAGCTGCTGGTCGTGCATGACGACGAGGCCTATTGCCAGCCTTGCGTATCGCCGGTGTGGGACACGGCGCTCGCCTGCCACGCGCTGCTGGAAGTTGGCGGCAGCGAGGCGCGCGCGCAGGCGGGCAGGGGCCTCGATTGGCTATTGCCGCGCCATGTGCTCGATCTGGCCGGCGACTGGGCCGCAAGACGGCTTCACGTGCGGCCGGGTGGCTGGGCATTCCAATATGCCAATCCGCATTATCCCGACCTCGACGACACGGCCGTCGTCGTCATGGCGATGGATCGGGCGCGGCGCATGGGCGCCGGCGACCGCTATGACACCGCGATCAGACGCGGCGCCGAATGGATCGAAGGCCTGCAGAGCGGCAATGGCGGCTGGGCGGCGTTCGACGTCGACAATATCTACGACTACCTGAATAATATTCCCTTCGCCGACCACGGCGCGTTGATCGATCCGCCGACCGAGGACGTGACGGCGCGCTGCGTCTCCATGTTGGCACAACTCGGCAAGACGCTGGACCAAAACCAGGCGTTATCGCGCGGGGTGGACTATTTGCTCAGCCGGCAACTGGATGAGGGCAGTTGGTACGGGCGCTGGGGCATGAACTACATCTACGGCACATGGTCGGTGCTATGTACGCTCAATGCCTGTGGGATCGATCGCGCCTCCCCGGAAATCCGCAAGGCGGCGACGTGGCTTGTTGCCATTCAAAATCCCGACGGCGGATGGGGCGAAGACGGCGCCAGTTACAAGCTCGACTATCGCGGCCATGAGCCGGCAACGAGTACGGCATCGCAGACCGCCTGGGCGCTGCTCGGTCTCATGGCCTGCGGCGACGTCGGCCATCTGGCGGTGGCGCGCGGCATGCACTATCTCATGCAGACGCAAAGCGCGGATGGTTTCTGGAACGAGCAGCGCTTCACCGCCACCGGTTTTCCGCGCGTGTTCTATCTGCGCTATCACGGCTACCGGAAATATTTTCCGCTCTGGGCGCTGGCACGCTACCGGAACCTGAAGGCGAGCGGACGCTCGGATGTCGCGTTCGGCATGTGATCGGCGCCTAGAGCGCGTCCCGATTCGGTTGAATCGGAAACGCGCTCTAGATTCTTATTTGATCGCATTTTATACGGCGAACCGGTTCCCACTTCGCCGGAAAATGCTCTAGCGGCCGATTGAATCGAATTTTTCTTTCTGCGCCTCATCGAGCTGCGCATAGAAGCCGTCGAGCGCGATTTCAACCGATGTCGCGGCATAGCTTATGGCCGTCAGCTGGTCGTTGACGGAATCCAGTCTTGCGACCGGATCGGCGGGAATCGGCTGCGCACAGGATGCCGTCAGCAGCTTCGCCATTTCACCCGACGTCTTGCGCAAGGCCTCGATGCTTTCGCCCTGCTCCTTGCTTGGGCGGACTTCCTGTTCGATCTGTTTGATCAAACGTTCCGACCCTGCCAGGCTCTGCGATGCGCAAGCCTGATACTGCCTGCCCATGGCGGCTTTCGTGGCATTGGCGCCTTGCCGTGAGCTGTCCTGCGGCTGCCTCCATTTGAAAAGGGTCTTCTGTGCGTCGGTCAGCGAGTCATAGAAATCCTTGAGCGGAACCCGCACATAAATCCCGGCATCGCGTAGCGCCCAAAGCTGCTGCACGGTCGCGTCAAGCCGGTTGGTTGGCGGCAGCGATGCGACGTCGCGGCATGTGGCCGTCATTGTCTTGATCGATTCGGTCAAGGCGGTTCGCAGCCTGCCGAGCGCTTCGCGTTGCGCGTCGTTCAAGTGAGCCGTCTGTTCGATCTGTGAAACCGGCCAGCTCATCTGTACATCTTTATTGCAGGCTTGCGTGGAGCTGACATCGCTGTCGCTTTGGGCGGAGCCGGTGGTGGCGTTGCGGGCCATCTCGGTGCCGCGCGGTGCTGCCGTGACCGTGTCGGCGATCAAGTTAAATCCGTGGCCGCGCACCTGCGCGGCATAGGTGGCCGGCCACAAGGTGTAACCGAGCACGTCTTGATAGGCGTTCGGCCATGCGATCAGGCCGCTGTCGGCAAGCTCTTGATTGGGAGGCTGCGCGACCTGGCTCGCCCGTGCGTCCGGCGCGGCCTGGCGGTCCTGCTGCATGGCGCGCTCCTGACGGCTATGCGATCGCCGACCGAAATGGCCAAACATGTGGCGGAACGGACTCGTAACCGCGCCCAATATGCCCTGCGGCGACAGTTGCGCGCTCGCAAGATCAGGCTGCAGACCCAGTGCGGCAACAGGTAAAGCGATAAGAAGGATTGTGCGCCCGCGCATGGTCGACCTCCGGTCGTTATCTCGGTCCGAACGATGGACACCCCTGCTGCCGGATAACGAGCAATTCCCCCCCGCAGTTCCCTGCCGGGTCCCAAATGCGAGCAGGGCGTTTTTTCGGCCGGATTCCAGCTCTACTCGGCGGCGGTCATCTCGACCTCCCGCCTATTCCGGCTGATTTCGTGCAATTTTTGCTCGACGTGTTGCGAGAACACATATTGCGCAGGCCGTTGCCGATCGAGCCGGATATCGGGAACCGTGGCGCCTTCGGTGCGGACGCCGCGCAGGCTCACGGCCAACGCCTTGAGCGGATTGCGGATGGCGTCCTGGACGGCCGAGGCTTCGTAGCCGCAATGCACCATGCAATCGGCGCACTTCTCATAGTTGCCGGTGCCATAGGCGTCCCAATCGGTGTCGTCCATGAGTTCCCGAAAGGTCTGGGCGTAGCCTTCGCCCAGCAGGTAGCAGGGCTTCTGCCAGCCGAAGATCGTACGCGTCGGATTGCCCCAGGGCGTGCAGTGGTAGCGCTGATTGCCGGCCAGAAAATCGAGGAACAGGCCGGATTGGCTGAACGACCATTGCCGCGCGCCACGGCCGCGCTGGAATATTTCGCGGAACAGCTGCTTGGTGCGGTCGCGATGGAGAAAATGTTGCTGATCGGGCGCGCGCTCGTAGGCGTAGCCGGGCGACACGGTTATGCCATCGACACCCATCGCCTTGACCGAATCGAAGAAGGCCGCGACGCGATCAGCCTTCGCCGTGTTGAATAAAGTACAATTGATGTTGACCCTGAAGCCGCGCTCTTTCGCCTGTTTGATCGCGGCAACCGCCCGGTCGTAGACGCCCGGCTGGCAAACGGAGGCGTCGTGCATCTCTCTGTCGCCGTCCAGGTGCACGGACCAGGTGAAATAAATGCTTGGCCTATACTGCGACAGCTTTTTCTCCATCAATAACGCATTGGTGCAGAGATAGACGAATTTTCGCCGCGCGATGATACCTTGCACGATTTCGGGCAAATTCTTGTGCAGCAGCGGCTCGCCGCCGGCGATCGACACCACCGGCGCGCCGCACTCGTCGACCGCGTGCAGCGCATCCTCGACCGACATGTTCTGGTGCAGGATCGGGTCGGGGTAGTCGATCTTGCCGCAGCCGGCGCATGCCAGATTGCACCGGAACAGCGGCTCCAGCATGAGCACGAGCGGATAACGCCTGCGGCCAGCGAGATGCTGGCGAACGACGTAGCTACCAACAAACAACTTCTGGAGAAGGGGTATTCCCAAGATAGCTATCCTTGCTGATGTTCTTGGCGCCGGTGGTATCGAGCAGTTCGACTGGAACCCGGAACTCGATGCTCTCGTCCTGCCCGGGCAGTGTCGTCACCTCGACCGGTGAAATTTGGCGTAACGCATTGATCACGTCCCTGACCATGACCTCGGGTGCCGATGCGCCCGCGGTAATGCCAACCACTTCGACGTCGCGCAGCCATTCCGGCCGGATTTCGCCGCCGTTGGCGATCAAGTACGTTGGCGTTCCAGCCTCAATTCCGATCTCGCATAATCGGTTCGAATTCGAGCTATTTTTAGCGCCGACCACGAAGATCGCATCCACCAGTTTGGTGAGTTCGAGCAGAGCCGTCTGACGATTTTGCGTGGCATAACAGATATCCTGCGTGCCCGGTCCGACCACGTCGGTAAAACGGCGATAAAGGGCGTCTATGATGCCGCGCGTATCGTCGACGCTCAGCGTGGTCTGCGTCACGTAGGCGATCGGAGCATCGTTCGGTAGATCGAGCATCTCGACGTCTTTTTCGGTTTCGACCAGCCGGACCGGCCCCGAAATTTGACCTAACGTGCCCTCCACTTCGGGATGGCCGGCGTGGCCGACGAGAACCACGGTCCGCCCCTGTCGAACGTAATGCCGGCCCTGGCTGTGGACCTTGGAGACCAGCGGACAGGTGGCGTTCAAGACCCGCAGGCCACGTTCTTTCGCCTCGATTTCGACCTTCTTTGCCACGCAGTGCGCGCTGAAGATCGTGATGGCGTTTTCGGGCACCTCGGACAGATCCTCGACAAAACGGGCGCCGCGCGCTTTCAGCGCATCGACCACCCATTTGTTGTGGACGATTTCGTGGCGCACATAAACGGGTGGACCGTATTTATCGAGCGCGCGTTCGACGATTTCGATCGCGCGGACGACGCCGGCGCAGAAACCGCGCGGCTTGGCGAGTATGACTTTCACATCGCGCCTCCGTTTAGCCGTCCATTCGACTGTTTGACCTTGAATGAATTGCGGCGGCGTTGAATGCGATCCGCCAGGAACGCGATTTCGCTCGGCTGCAATTCCGCGGCGTGATATTTCGAGCCGAAGATCTCGAATACTTTGGCGACAATGCCGTTCGCATCGAGCCCGGCCTTGGCATACATGGCCGACGGCGTGTCGTGATCGATGAACAGGTCAGGCAGGATCATGCTGCGTACTTTGAACCCAGGCTGTTCGAGCGCACCCCGTTCCGCGAGGAGTTGCAGGACATGCGCGCCGAATCCGCCGATGGCGCCTTCCTCTATCGTCAGGACGAACTCATGGTGGTGGGCGAGATTGAGGATCAGCTCGGCGTCGAGCGGCTTGGCGAACCGCGCGTCGGCAACCGTGGTCGAAATGCCCTGCGCGGCCAGGAGATCGGCCGCCTTCAGGCATTCGCCCAGGCGCGCGCCGAGCGACAAAAGTGCGACCGTGTTGCCTTGCCTGACGACGCGACCGCGCCCGATGGCGAGCGGCGCTCCGCACTCGGGGAGATCAACGCCGACACCGTCGCCGCGCGGATAGCGCAGCGCGGACGGACGATCGTCGATCGCGGCCGCGGTGGCCACCATATGGACGAGTTCGGCCTCGTCCGCCGCGGCCATGAGCACGAATCCAGGCAGGCAACCGAGATAGGCGAGGTCGAACGAGCCGGCATGGGTTGGGCCGTCGGCGCCAACCAGACCGGCGCGATCCAATACGAAGCGCACCGGCAGGCGCTGGATTGCCACGTCGTGCACGACCTGATCGTAGGCGCGCTGAAGGAAGGTCGAATAGATCGCGACGAACGGCTTGAATTTCTGGGTGGCCAGGCCGGCCGCAAAGGTGACGGCATGTTGCTCGGCAATCCCAACGTCGAACGTCCGCTGCGGAAACGACTTGCCGAAAATATCCACGCCGGTGCCGCCCGGCATCGCCGCCGTGATGGCGACGATGCGGTCGTCTTTTTGCGCCTCCTTGACCAGGCTTTCGCCGAAGACCTTGGTGTAGGATGGCGCCGTCGACTTCGCCTTGAATTGCTTGCCGGTGCTGACGTCGAATTTGACGACGCCATGGTACTTGTCCGCCGAAGCCTCGGCCGGTGCGTAGCCTTTACCCTTTTGCGTGCGCACGTGCACGAGGATCGGTCCGACATTGGCGTCGCGGACGTTCTGCAGGACTGGCAGCAGCTGATCGATATCGTGGCCGTCGACGATGCCGATGTAGTAGAAACCAAGCTCTTCGAACAAGGTCCCGCCCGTCACGAATCCGCGCGCCAGCTCCTCGGCGCGGGCCGCGTTGTCCTTGAAGAAGCGCGGCAGACGGTCGGCAAATTGCTTGCCGATGTCACGCAGCGACAGGTACATCGGGCTTGATAGGAGCCTCGTCAGATAGTTCGACATGGCGCCGACCGGCGGTGCGATCGACATCTCGTTGTCGTTCAGGATCACGATCAGGCGCCGGTTCATGGCCCCGGCGTTGTTCATGGCCTCGTAGGCCATGCCCGCGGATATCGCGCCGTCGCCGATGACACAGATGACGTTGTGGCTATCGCCCGCCAGATCGCGGGCCACCGCCATGCCCAAGCCGGCGGAAATCGAGGTGGACGAATGCGCCGCTCCAAAACAGTCGTATTCGCTTTCCGCGCGCTTGGTGAAGCCCGACAGGCCGCCGCCCGACCGCAATGTCCTCATCCGGTCGCGTCGGCCGGTCAGAATCTTGTGTGGATAAGCCTGATGTCCGACATCCCATATCAACTTGTCGTTCGGGGTGTCGAAAACATAATGCAACACCACAGTCAGTTCGATGACCCCCAGGCTGGCACCGAGGTGGCCGCCGGTGACGGCGACCGTATTGATGGTCTCGGCGCGCAATTCGTCCGCAACCTGCTTGAGGTCCCGTGCATTAATACGGCGCAAGTCCGACGGACTTTTAATGGAGTCGAGAAATGTTAGATTTGATTTCGGTTCGGGGATTGCACTGGGCGTCGTCATTCGTTGATACCCTTATGAAATTAGAGCGATTGGAGCTTCCGTTAGCGGGGCAACAGGTGCCCCTGACGGCGCTTCGGTACAATTCAGCCCCCAATGCGAACCTCATCCACATGCTGCGAAAAGGCTCTCAATGATCGACAATAAAATTTGGCTGCAAAGGTTCCATGCGGAATACGTTGATTTTGAAGCCGGACGGATGGTGCCAATGACTGAAATGACATTGCTTCAATGGCGGGGGTCCTGATGCTCGCCTCCGCGGTCACCGCCATCGTCCGAGTCTGCGCCAGATTCCCTTGGTTTATCATTATCTTGGGAGTGTGCGGCGGAGCGGTTTCGGTGGCCTATGCGGCCCGGCATTTCGCGATCAATACCGATATCAACAAACTCATCTCGCCAGACCTGGATTGGCGTAAGCGCGAATTGGATTTCGAAAAGTTGTTTCCCGGTCACTTCGGCTCCACTCTGGTCGTCGTCGATGCCCCAACGATGGAGCTCGCCGCACAGGCAAGCGCCGCGCTGACAAGGCGCATGGCCGCGCAGCCGGAGCTTTTTCGTTCGATCGAGGATATGGCCGGCGGCGAGTTCTTTTCGCGCAACGGCTGGCTATTTCTGCCGACGGCCGAAGTCGCGCGCCTGACCCAGGGTCTGGGGCAGGTCGGCCCGCTCATCGGTACACTTTCCGGCGATCCCAGCCTGCGCGGGCTTACCCGCACGTTGTCGTTGACATTTATCGGCATTCAAAATCGCATGACCACGCTTGACGCATTGGCGCGGCCGTTGTCGATGGCCGCGACCACCGTGGAGGACGTCCTTGCCGGCCGGCCTGCCGTATTTTCCTGGCTGGAATTGCTCACGGGCAAACATCCCGAGTCGAACGATTTGCGGCGATTTATCGAGGTTCGTCCAGTACTTGACTATTCGGCCCTGGAGCCGGGCCGACGCTCCAGCAACGCCATCCGGCAGGCCGCCGCCGAACTCGATCTCGCCTCGAAGTATCGGGCGCGCATTCGCTTGACCGGCTCGGTGCCGATGGCCGACGAGGAATTCGCCACCGTTCAAGAGGGCGCCCTGATCAATGCGTTAGGCACCATTGTCGTGGTGCTGACCATCCTGTGGCTGGCGCTGAAGTCGTCGCGTATCATCTTGGCGGTCTTCATCAATCTGTTCGTTGGACTGGCCGCCACCGCCGCCTTCGGTCTCATGATGGTCGGGGCGCTCAACATGATTTCGGTGGCGTTCGCCGTGCTGTTTGTCGGCCTCGGCGTCGATTTCGGAATTCAGTTTTCGGTTCGCTATCGGGCCGAACGTCACGACGTCCCCGAGCTACGCCCGGCGTTGGAGCTGGCGGCGAAAAAGATCGGCGTACCGTTGACGCTGGCGGCTGCGGCCGTCGCGGCCGGGTTCATGTCGTTCCTGCCAACGGATTACCGCGGCGTCTCGGAATTGGGCCAGATCGCCGGCGTCGGCATGCTGATCGCCTATGCGACCAGCATCACGTTGCTGCCGGCCTTGCTCTCCGTGATGAATCCGCCGGGCGAACCCGATCGCATCGGCTACCGTGTCTTGGCGCCGGTCGATCGCTTCCTGCAAAAACGCCGTGTGCCGGTGATCGTCGGAACGGTAGCGATCGCCGTGCTCGGGCTGCCGCTGCTATATTATCTCACCTTCGACTTCGACCCTATCCACCTGCGAAGTCCGAGCACCGAATCGATTTCGACATTGCTCGAGCTGGGGGGAGATCCCAGGGTCGGCATCAATTCAATCAACGTCGTCGCGCCATCGCTTGCGGAGGCCAATGCTGCTGCCGAACGCTTGGAAAAACTGCCGCAAGTCCTGCGCGCGACCACCCTGCAAAACTACGTGCCGCAGGATCAGGAGAAAAAGCTTGCCTTGATCCAGGAGCTCGGCCGGCGCTTCGGTCCGATGTTGCAGCGGCCGGCATCGAGCAATCCGCCAACCGACGCGGACAACGTTGCGAGTCTCAACGGTATCGCCGATCAGCTCGTCAAGCTC
>JACQDO010000396.1 GCA_016201085.1 Hyphomicrobiales bacterium
GATGACCGTCACGCTGTCCTGCGACCATCGCGTGGTCGACGGCGCGCTCGGCGCCGAGCTGCTGGCGGCGTTCAAGAGCCTGCTGGAGAAGCCGGTCACGTTCCTCGTCTAGAACAGGGAGCGCTACAATGGGCAAGAAGTGCATCGTGTCCGCCGTCGTCATGTTCGTCATGGCGTGGGCGTTGAGCTTCGTCGTGCACGGATTGTTGCTGGGCGGCGACTACGCGGTCATCGCCGGCATGCGGTCGCCGGCCGAAGCGCAAGAGCTGATGGGATTCATCATCCTGGCGCAGGCGTTCTTCGGCGTCGCTTTTGCCTGGATTTACGTACAGGGCAAGGAGGACAGACCGTGGCTGCCGCAAGGCGTCCGCTTCGGCATTGCGGTCGCCTTCCTGACGGTGATCCCGACCTACCTGATCTATCACGTGGTCACGCCGGTGCCGTTCGTGCTGGCCATGAAGCAGATCGCCTTCGACACGATCCGGGTGGTGCTGATGGGCGCCGTGCTCGCCTGGATCAACCGCTGATTTGAGGAGATATGACCAATGGCTGGCGACAAGCCGGACGTGCTGCTGATCGGACATAAGAAGCCGGTTATCGTCAACGGGCTGGAGCCCAAGGTCACGCTGCACAGACTGATCGACGCGACCGACAGGGAGGCGTTCCTCAAGCCGCTCGCCGACAAGGTGCGCGCCATCGCGGTCGCCTATACCGCCGACAAGGTCGACGCCGGCTTCATGCAGCGTTTCCCCAAGCTCGAGCAGATTTCGAGCTTCGGCGTCGGCTACGATCACATCGACGCCAAATGGGCGGGCGCGCACGGCATCATCGTCACCAACACGCCGGAAGTGCTGAACGAGGAAGTGGCCGACACTGCGCTCGGTCTGTTGCTCTGCACGGTGCGCGAATTCCCGCAGGCCGAGCGCTACCTGCGCGCCGGCAAATGGGTGGAAAAGCAATATCCGCTCACCAAGGCGACGCTGCGCAATCGCACCGTCGGCATGGTCGGCATGGGCCGCATCGGCAAGGCGATCGCGCGAAGGCTCGACGCCTTCGGCGTGCCGGTGGTCTATCACTCGCGCAATCCGCAGGCCGGCGTCGCCTACAAGTATTATCCCAAGCTGCTCGACATGGCGCGCGCCGTCGACACGCTGCTGGTGATCGTGCCGGGCGGACCGACGACACAGAACATGATCAATGCCGAGGTGCTTAAGGCGCTCGGCCCCAACGGCATCCTCATCAACATGGCGCGCGGCTCCGTGGTCGACGAGGCGGCGCTGATCGAGGCGCTTAAAAGTCGCACCATCTATTCCGCCGGCCTCGACGTGTTCGCCAAGGAACCGCAGGTGCCGAGAGAGCTGATGGAGATGGACCACATCGTGCTGTTCCCGCATCTCGGCTCGTCCACCGAAGTGACGCGGGCGGCCATGGATCAGCTGGTGGTCGACAACATATTAGCCTGGGCCGCCGGCAAGCCGCCGTTAACCCCGGTGCCGGAAACGCCCTATCCGCCGAAACGGTGATGGCGCGGCAGCGCCGTGCGAATGCTATAAGTCGGTTATGACTCGCTTTATCGCAATCGGCTTGGCCGCGATCTGTCTGACGGGCGCCGCGCAGGCGCAATCCGCTACGCTCGGCGATTCCGCCAAGGCCGTGCTCGGCAGCTGGGAATTCTCCAATGCCGACCGCGACAAAATCTGCACGGCCACCTTCAAGAGCGATGCGAGCAAGGTCGGCTTCACGATCGAGTTCGACGCCAATTGCGCCAATCTGTTTCCGCTGGTGGCCGACGTCGCCGGCTGGACCTTCCCCGACAACGACCTGCTGCGGCTGCTCGATGCCAACGGCAAGGCGCTGGTCGAATTCAGCGAGGTCGAGAACGGCATCTACGAGGCGCCGACGCCGGGTGTCGGCGTGCTGTTCTTGCAGAACGCGGCGGCCGCCGGTCCGGCGCCGAAGCCGGCCGAACAGATGGCCGGCAACTGGGCGATCGTGCGCGCCAACAAAGTGCTGTGCTCGCTGACGCTGACCGCCACCGCTTCGGGCGACGACGCCTTTGCGCTCACCGTGAAACCGGGCTGCGACCCGGCGCTGGCGCGGCTCAATTTCACGCGCTGGCGCATCGACCGCGACGAGCTGATGCTGGCGCCGGCGCGCGGCAATCCTTGGCGCTTCGAGGAGAGCGACAACGGCGCCTGGAAACGCGTGCCGGAAAGCGCCGAGCCGATCATGCTGGTCAGGCAGTAACTCTTCTTAATCCCTCCCCTGAAAGGGGAGGATGGCCGCCGAAGGCGGCCGGGTGGGGTTACGTTTGTCGCGAACGGCCCCCACCCGGCCGCTCGCTTCGCTCGCGTCCACCCTCCCCCTTTGGGGGAGGGATAAGAATTCAGATCAACTTCAGCCCCTTGAAGCTGGCGTGGCCTTCCTTGCCGACGATGATGTGGTCGTGCACCGAAATCCCCAGCGGTTTGGCGACCTCGATGATCGACTGCGTCATCACGATGTCCGCGCGGGATGGAGTGGGATCCCCTGAAGGGTGGTTGTGCACCAGGATCAGCGCGGTCGACGACAGTTCGAGCGCGCGCTTGACCACCTCGCGCGGATAGACCGGCGTGTGATCGACGGTGCCGGTCTGCTGCAATTCGTCGGCGATCAGCTGGTTGCGCTTGTCGAGGAACAGCACGCGGAACTGCTCCTTCTCGGCGAAGGCCATGGCGGTGCGGCAATAGTCGATGACGCTCGACCAGGATGACAGCACCGGCCGCTTCTGCACCTGGCCGCGCGCCAGCCGACTGGCCGCCGCGTGCACCAGCTTGAGTTCGGTGATGGCGGCCTCGCCCATGCCCTTGCTTTCGGCCAGGCGGGCGGGCGGCGCCGCCACCGTTTCGGCGAAGGAGCCGAACTTGGCGATCAGCTCCTTGGCCAGCGGCTTGATGTCGCGCTGCGGGATGGCGCGGAACAGGATCAGTTCGAGCAGCTCGTAGTCGCTCACCGCCTCGGCGCCGGCCTCGCGGAAGCGCGTGCGCAGCCGTTCGCGGTGACCGTGATAATGCGGCGCGCCTTCGGCGAGGCCCGCTTTGTCTTCGTCCGTGTCGCGCTTGTCCGCCATGCCACCGCCTGCAATCCCAGGGTGTGAGTGTAGTGCAGGTGCCGCGGTGCTTGCCACCGCTCATTCCCGCGCAAGC
>JACQDO010000392.1 GCA_016201085.1 Hyphomicrobiales bacterium
ATCAATTCCGAGCGCGTGCTCAAGAAGGCGCGCGAGAAGGGCCTGGTCAGTGCCGATGCGACGCCGAGCGAGGACGAGATTGCCAATCTGATCATGCTGCCGGGATTTTCCACCGCCGAGACCGTCTCCGATATCTCCGGACGCGGCGTTGGCATGGACGTCGTGCGCAGTAACATCCAGGACATCGGCGGGCGCATTTCAGTCAAGTCGGAACGCGGACGCGGCATGACGATCCAACTGGCCTTGCCGCTGACACTGGCGGTCATGGATGGCATGGTCATCAAGGTCGGTCAGCAAACTTACGTCATGCCGTTGTCGGCCATCGTCGAATGCCTGCGGCCCGCGCGCAGCGAAATCAGCAATCTGATTGGCACGCGTGGAATGCTCCAGCTGCGCGGCGAATTCGTGCCCCTTGTCCATCTCGGCGATCTGCTTGACATCGGCTCGGCGGCCGACGATGGCGGCGAACGCGTCGTTATCATCACGGATGCCGGCGAGGGCTCGCGCTTCGGTCTGGTTGTCGACGAACTGTGCGGCCATCAGCAAGTGGTGATCAAGAGCATCGAGGAGAGCTACGGTTCCGTTCCGGGCATCGCTGCCGCCACCATTCTTGGAAATGGACGCGTCGCTTTCATTCTCGATGTCGAGAAACTTAGCGATCTTTCTGTCAGTACCCCCGTGGGCGCTGGCATGCAGAGCAAAGCTGCCCCAGTCGCAAAGGTCGCGATAAACTAACGCATAAAATACGGCCTCGCCGCATTTGACGGGAGCGCCGCCGCTAAGGAGTGAATAGAATGCCAAATGCAGTCGCTATCAAAGTGCTTGTTGTCGACGATCAGAACAGTGTGCGGCAAATGACCCGCATGACTTTGGAGGAGATCGGATTCCGCCATATCCATGAGGCGGAGAACGGCGTCCAGGCGATGGAGACGGCTTCGCTTCAGCCGCTCGATCTGATCATTTCCGATTTCAATATGCCGGAGATGGACGGTCTCGGATTGTTGCGGGCGGTGCGCGGACATCCCGTCGTACGCAAGGTTCCGTTTATCCTGCTGACCGGACGCGGCGATCGCGAACTGGTGGTCAAAGCGTCGCAGGCCGGCGTCAACAACTACCTGGTCAAGCCGTTCACGGCCGCGATCCTGCGCGAGAAGATCGAGCAGGTTATGGGCAAGCTGTCGTAACGGCGGTGCAACGGTAGAGTGCCGAGGGAAGCGGTTGTGACAGGCGAAGCGTCAGAAAACAGTTTCGGGGTGTTCGTCGCGGTATTCGCGGCGCTCCTGCTCGACAATGTCGTGCATCTGGAGGAAACGGTCGCGCGCGTCACCGACCTGGTGATGAGCAGCGGAAAACCGAGCCGGGATCTTGTCGTGACGCTGCAAAGCTTCGATCGTTTGAAGCAGGAATTCGAGGCGCTGGGCGACGCACTCACGCGCTATGCGGAGTCGCATACGACGCCGATCAGCAGTGCCGAACGGGCGCAAGTCGAGCAGGAAGTGATCGCCGCGATTACGATGGCGGACCTCAAGGAACGGCTGTTGCGCCGCTTGCAGGACGATCTGCCGGCGATTCCCGCACCGCCGCTGTCGGAGGCGCAAGCGGCGGAAGTGGATGTCGACGTGGTCTTTTAGGGCTGACATATGAGCATCGCAAAAAACGCCGTCCTTAATGAGCTCGAAGAGGCGCTCGCGCACGGCTCCGCCGAGCGGCGCATCAAGACGCTGCGCCGCGTCACCGATCTTTTCGCGTTTGGCTCCAACCATTTCTCCGACGAGCATATCGCAGTATTCGACGGTGTGTTCAGCCACCTGATCGCCGATATCGAATTATCCGCGCGCGAGACGTTGGCGCAGCGGCTGGCCGCCATTCCCAATGCGCCGCCAAAGGTCATACGTACGCTGGCGTTCGACGATGCAATCGGTGTCGCCGGACCGGTGCTCAGCAGTTCGAGCCAGCTCGACAATGTCACCCTCGTAGAGAATGCCCGGACCAAGAGCCAGGATCACCTGCTGGCTATTTCCCGGCGCAAGACGCTAGCCGAGACCGTGACCGATGTGCTGGTCGAGCGTGGCAATCGCGAAGTCGCGCTGACCGTGGCGCAGAACACCGGTGCCAAATTTTCCGAGACTGGCTATGTAAGGCTGGTTAAACGCGCGGAAGGCGACGACGAGTTGGCGCAATCGGTCGGCTCGCGACCCGAAATATCCCGTCAGAACTTCCTGAAACTTCTGAGCACGGCCTCAAAAGCCGTCTGTATCGCGCTCGAAGCGGCCCATCCGCACAACGCGAAGGAAATTCGTCACGTCGTGGCCGACGTCGCAAACGCGATCCAGGCAAAAGACGCGGCGGCGTCGCGCAATTACGCGGCGGCGCTGGTTTCGGTCGAATCTTTGCGGGCGGCGGGGCGGCTCACCGAAAACGACATTGTGTCCTTCGCGCACGCCGGAAAATTCGAGGAGACGGCCGTCGCGCTTGCGATGCTGTCTGCTTTGCCGATCGATATGATCGAGCGTGCAATGGTGCAAGATCGCGAGGGCATTCTTATTGTTGCCAAGGCCAGCGGGTTGGCCTGGGCCACGGTGAGGGCGATCTTGCTGCTGTGCGCCGACAAGGGCGGTATCTCGCCGCAGGCGCTGGAACAGTGCCGAGAACTCTTCAACAAGCTCAAGCGCGAGACCGCGCAGCAAGTGATCGCCTTCCAGCAGAAACGCCGGGCCAGCCAATTACCCGACGATTGATTAGTCGTTGTTATCCGGAACAATGCTCACGATCTCACCGACGCGGCGCAATCCACTGGTCATTTCCGGTACCTGATCGGGCCTTACGTTACGGTAAGGTTCCGTCTTGGCCAGCATTAGTGCGTCCACGTGACAATCGATCGCTTCCTTATCATGGGGTGCGCCGGCCTTCATGGCGTCGAGAATTTCGAATAGATTATTCGCGACG
>JACQDO010000393.1 GCA_016201085.1 Hyphomicrobiales bacterium
ACCATGACCAGCCATCCGATCCACAAGCACGGCCAGCCGTTCGAGGTGACCTGCACCGACGGCGGCTGGGTGCCGCCAAGCGCCCGTCTGCCGGAGGTCACGACCGACGTGCCAGTAGGGGCGATGCGTGCCTTCGAGTTCACCGCCGAGGAGCCGGGCGACTGGGCGCTGCACTGCCACAGGTCGCACCACACCATGAACGCCATGGGACACGACGTTAAAACGTTCATCGGCGCCGAGCAGCGCGACCTCGTCAAGGCGATCCGCAAGCTCGTGCCCGACTACATGCAGATGGGCTCCGCCGGCATGGCGGAGATGGGCGAGATGGAGATGCCGATGCCGGACAACACGCTGCCGATGATGACCGGCTTCGGACAGTTCGGCCCGATCGAGATGGGCGGCATGTTCACGGTCGTGAAGGTCCGCGAAGGAATCGCCGCCAACGATTACAAGGATCCGGGTTGGTACCAGCATCCGACCGGTACCGTTGCCTACGAAATCGAAAACCCTTCTGCGACGCCGCCCAGGCAACCGTCCCCTGCTTCGCCCACGAAGACGAAAATCGAGATGAAAGTCATCAAGCCCACCAAGAACCACAACGCACACTGAAAAGGAGCAAACAGGCCGTGTCAAAATTCCCATTCGTTGTCGCAACCGCTGCCGCTTTAAGCCTCGGGACCGTGGCCGCATTTGCCGCTGCCGGCCCCGCCGGTCACAGCCACGAACATTTTAGTGCCGGCGAACCCGGCAATCCAAAAAAGTCTTTCCGAATCGTGCAAGTCACGATGCGCGAAGGCGACGGCAAGATGATGTATGTTCCGGAAACAATTGCTGTGCGGAAGGGCGAGCAGATCAAATTCGTTATCCGCAACGACGGCGCGCTGGACCATGAATTCATTCTCGCGACCACTGAGGAAAATCTCAAGCACGCCAAAGAAATGATGAAGAATCCGGAGATGGAACACGACGATCCAAACGCCAAACGACTTGCGCCAAAGCAAGTCAAGGAAATCGTCTGGAAGTTCACCAAGGCGGGCACCTTCGAGTTCGGCTGCCTGATCCCCGGACACCGTGAGGCCGGCATGACCGGCAAAGTGATCGTGAAGTAACGCTGCAATCTCACAAGGAGAAATTCGATGCTTAATAAAAATCTGATCGCGACCGCCATGATTGCGCTAGCTCTCGCATGGCCATACGCCGCCAGCGCGCAGGCACTGATCGACGGTCAAGTTACCAAAGTCGATGAATCGGCGGGCAAGATCACCCTCAAACACGGGCCGATCAAAAAATTCGACATGGACGATGGCATGACCATGGTGTTCCGCGCGGCCGACCCGGCAATGCTCAAAGCGGTCAAAGCCGGCGATAAGGTGAAGTTCGACGCTGACAAGGTCAACGGCCAGTTCACCGTAACAAAGATACAAAAAGTGAAGTGATCTATCGTAAGTCACCGCCCGCTGCACGCTTGTCAATCATGGGTATGGCGTGCACGGGCGCGCTATTATTGCTACCCATTGTTGCGAATGCTTTCGCAATGGGAGCTTGATTGCGCGAAAAATAACTCCGCATAGCGCTTGTCTGTTTCGGCGGCGTCTCGCTCGCGATCTACATGCATGGGATCACCAAGGAGGTCCTAAAGCTGGCCCGCGCGTCGAGCGCCCTTCATGCCATCACCAATCGGGCCAAGCGGTCGACTGCAACATTTTTCGACACGCGCGACGGCTCCGATCCCAAATACGACACCGAAACGATCTATTTCGATCTTCTGCGCGACATCGGTCGAACGGTTGAGCTGCGAGTCGTCGTCGATATCATCGCTGGCGCCTCTACCGGCGGCATCAACGGCATCATGCTGGCCCGGGCGTTAAGTCACGACCTCTCCATGGGTCGGCTCGCGACCTCTGGCTCAAGAATGCCGATGTCACCGAACTCCTGGCACCGGAAGCGAGAGCGCACAGATTTTGCAAGTGGATTTTCGGCCTGTCTTTTGGGCAGCCCGCATGGCTGGCCGAGAACTCATCTTGGCGGCGGCCGCCGCCATCGACTTGGTTATCCTGGGTGCCGCCGGTCGATATCGGTCAGGCGCGGGTGCTCGCGGACTTCGGCAATCCAGGCCGCACGACGAGCCGAATTGTCAAAAAATTTGGTCGCTACCCTGTTGCTACCCCGTTCCGCAAAATTTGTTGACGCTTGGCGCTACCCCAAAATGGCGCGGACACATCATACTGATTCATATGATATATTCGGTGTATTTGGTGGGCGCACCAGGGCTCGAACCTGGGACCCGCTGATTAAGAGTCAGCTGCTCTACCAACTGAGCTATGCGCCCTAACCAAGTCTTTTCAATGGGTTAGGAACTTCCACCATTTTCGCGTGGCACCGATTTGGCACCGGAGAAAGAATGCCGCCCCGTCAGGAGCGGCACCCTGCGCCACGATATAGCCGCCGATGCCCATTGCGGCAAGTTCTACTCGACAGCCCCTGAACGATCCGGGCCGAGACCTCGGAGCAATGTTTCTTCGATGCTCAGGCCGTGGATAGCGTGGCCGTATATGACAATGTCGAGGTCCAGTGGACGCCCGGCGCGGCAAATGGCCCGCAGCAATGTTGTGGCAAGGCCGCTGACAGGGATCACAATGCCGAATCCCGCGAGAAATGGCCCAGCATCGAAGACGCGCATCGCGACGAGTGTTCCGGCAGATGCGCTTTTCTCAAGGGCTTCGTCCATGAGGTGCTTGCGCTTGCGAAAGCCGAGAGCATCATCGACCCAAACACCACCCTGCGGATGAGACCCAACAATCCGCCAGACCGAGAAAGTAGCTTTGGCCATTCTCCTGACAAAGGCGCGTTCGCGGCGGTCGACAAGCCCAGCAACATAGCGGTCGATAACCCGGTCTCCCGACTCCCTTAGCGCGAAGAGGACAGCGTCTGTCAGCATCTCCAACGTGGAACCGTCTGCAACAACCCCGCCATCCTGCATAATATCCAGGATTTCGGCGACGGCCATCCAATCCGGTCGCTCGGCATGCTCCGGCGCAATCCTAAGGTGCCGCTGGATTTCGGCTCGAAGCGGACGATAGAGAGCAAGGGCCTCACTACGCATCATGCACCCGTTGTGGGGATGTCCCAGTAAGCTGAGCGAACGACGGCTTACCGCGACAGCGCACGGGAAACAGCCTCCGCCGCTTCGGACGCAGGCATAAACAGCCTGAGCGGGCGGTTCGGAAACGGTGCAAACCCAAAGTCGCGATAGAAGGCGGCCGCCTTTTCATCTGTCGCTTCGACCACGATGGCGAAAACCGCAAGCGAACGGGAGGCCCCAATCACCCTTCGAACCGCGTCGGCGAGCAGAAGATCGCCGACGCCTTCACCACGCACTTTCTCATCACGCGCGAGCCGCCCAATGAGAGCTGCCGGAATGGCCTCATAGCGGGGTAGACGTTTTGCGTGTTCGGGCGGCAGATCGGCGATGGCGAGTGTGAAGGAACTCAAGCTGTAGAAACCGACGACCCCGCGTTGATCGTCGATGGCGACGAAGACACGCGCCATATCGCGTTTCTCGTCCTGCCCAGCGCGAAGACGAAACCAATCGTCGAGCGCCGCCACACCGCACGAAAACGCCGCACGGTCATGCTTG
>JACQDO010000398.1 GCA_016201085.1 Hyphomicrobiales bacterium
ACATGGTGTTCGCCGGCGGCTGCGAAGAGCTGCATTGGACGCTGTCGAATATGTTCGACGCCATGGGCGCGATGTCGTCGAAATATAACGATACGCCGGCCACCGCCTCGCGCGCCTATGACAAGGACCGCGACGGCTTCGTGATCGCCGGCGGCGCCGGCGTACTGGTGCTGGAAGAGCTTGAGCATGCCAAGGCCCGTGGCGCCAAGATTTATGCCGAGGTCGCCGGCTACGGCGCCACCTCCGACGGCCACGACATGGTGGCGCCCTCGGGCGAAGGCGCCATGCGCTGCATGCAGCTGGCGCTGGAAACCGTGAAGGCGCCGATCGACTACATCAATCCGCACGCCACCGCCACGCCGGTCGGCGATGTGGCCGAGATCGACGCGCTCCGCAAGGTGTTCGGCGCCAAGTGCCCGCCGATCTCGGCGACCAAGTCGCTCACCGGCCACTCGCTCGGCGCCGCCGGCGCGCAGGAGGCGATCTATTCGCTGCTGATGATGCAAAACGGCTTCATCTGCGAGAGCGCCCATATCGTCAATCTCGATCCGGCCTTCGCCGATATGCCGATTCAGCGTTCGCGCCAGGACAACGTCACGCTCGGCGCCGTGCTGTCGAATTCGTTCGGCTTCGGCGGCACCAATGCGTCGGTGGTGTTCAAGCGGCTGGATGCTTAGTTCAATTCCGTCATTCCGGGACGGCGCGCAGCGCCGGACCCGGAATCCAGAGCCACGCGCAAGCATCTGGATTCCGGGTTCGCTCGCTTCGCTCGCGCCCCGGAATGACAACGTGATGGGGATGTAAAAAATGCCGGGGCTGATGGACGGAAAACGCGGGCTGGTGATGGGGGTCGCCAACGACCATTCGATCGCCTGGGGCATCGCCAAGATGCTGAGCGATCACGGCGCCAAGCTCGCCTTCACCTATCAGGGCGAGGCGCTGTTAAAGCGCGTCAAGCCGCTCGCCGAATCCGTCGGCTCCTCGTTCCTGATGCCGTGCGACGTCGAGGACATCGCCTCGGTCGACAAGGTGTTCGACGAGGTCAAGAGCCAGTGGGGCACGCTGGACTTCCTGGTGCATGCGGTCGCCTTCTCCGACAAGACCGAGCTCAAGGGCCGCTACGCCGACTCGACGCGCGACAACTTCATCCGCACCATGGTGATCTCCTGCTACGCCTTCACCGAGGCCGCCAAGCGCGCCGCCGCGCTGATGCCGAACGGCGGCTCGATGGTGACGCTGACCTACAACGGCGGCCTGCGCGCCATGCCGAACTACAACGTCATGGGCGTGGCCAAAGCGGGCCTGGAGGCCTCGGTGCGCTATCTGGCGGTCGATTTCGGGCCGCAGAAGATCCGCGTCAACGCCATCTCGGCCGGTCCCATCCGCACGCTGGCGGGAGCGGGTATCACCGACGCACGCTACATGTTCGCGTTCCAGCAGAAATATTCGCCGCTCGGGCGCGGCGTCACGCTGGAGGAGCTGGGCGGCGCCGGGCTCTATCTGCTGTCGGATCTGTCGACCGGGGTGACCGGTGAAGTGCACTTCGTCGACAGCGGCTACAACGTCATCGCCATGCCGCACCCGCAGGCGCTCAAGGATGCGCATGGCGCGGTGGATGGCGGCGGTGGCGGGGAGTAGCTCGTCTTTCGAAGCGGGTCGGCAATCTCTCTTCCCTCTCCCCTTGTGGGAGAGGGTGGCGAGTGCGGCCCGCCTACGCTCGCTTCGCGAGCTTCGACGGGTTTCCAGTCCGCCGAAGCGCGTTAGCGCGAAGGCGGAAGCGATAGCTAGCACGAGCCGGGTGAGGGGTCAGTGCCTAACGTAACACCGACCCCTCACCCGCCCCTCGCTCGGCTTCGCCTCCGCTCGGGCGCCCTCTCCCGCAAGGGGAGAGGGAAGCGTGGTTGCCGGCCGGTAGAAACAAGAACTCACAATAAAAAAACGGCCGGGGCTATGAACCCCGGCCGTTTCGTTCTCCCTGACTTTTTATTTATTCGCGTTTAGAGCTCACGCCAGATCGAAGCGATCGGCGTTCATCACCTTGCTCCAGGCCGCCGCGAAGTCTTTCACGAACTTCTCCTTCGCGTCGGCGCAGGCATAGACCTCCGCGAAGGCGCGCAGCTGCGAGTGCGACCCGAAGATCAGGTCGACGCGGGTGCCGGTCCACTCGACCGCGTTGGTCTTGCGGTCGCGGCCTTCGTACAGGTTGTCGCCCGACGGCTGCCATTGCGTGCCCATGTCGAGCAGGTTGACGAAGAAGTCGTTGCTCAGCGTCCCGATCTTCTTGGTGAAGACGCCGTGCTTGGAACCGCCGGCATTGGCGCCGAGCACGCGCAGGCCGCCGACCAGCACCGTCATCTCGGGCGCCGTCAGCGTCAGCAATTGCGCCCGGTCCACCAACGCTTCCTCCGGTGCCATGAACTGCCGCTTGTTGCCGACATAGTTGCGGAAGCCGTCGGCACGCGGCTCGAGCGGCGCGAAGGATTCGACGTCGGTCTGCTCCTGCGAGGCGTCCATGCGCCCCGGCGTGAAGGGGACCTTCACGTCGTGGCCGGCCTTCTTCGCGGCTTGCTCGACGCCTGCGCAACCGGCCAGCACGATCAGATCGGC
>JACQDO010000399.1 GCA_016201085.1 Hyphomicrobiales bacterium
TCATCCTGAGGAGCGGCCGAAGGCCGCGTCTCGAAGGATGGGGCGGCCCCATGGTTCGAGACGCGCTGCTCCGCAGCGCTCCTCACCATGAGGCCGGTTTGGTCTGCGGGGACGGTAGTTCGGGGATTCGTCAAACCTTATACGGCGGCTTGTGCTGTTCGGCCGGGGAGAAGGTGAACACCTCGTAGCCCTTGTCGGTGACGCCGACGGTGTGCTCGAACTGGGCCGACAGCGAGCGGTCGCGCGTCACCGCGGTCCAGCCGTCCGACAGCACCTTCACGTGCGGGCGGCCGAGATTGATCATCGGCTCGACCGTGAAGAACATGCCGGGCTTGAGCACGATGCCTTCGCCCGGCCGGCCGACGTGCACGATGTTGGGCTCGTCGTGGAACAGCCGGCCCAGCCCGTGGCCGCAGAAGTCGCGCACCACGCTCATGTGCTGGGCTTCCACGTAAGTCTGGATGGCGGCGCCGATGTCGCCGGTGGTCGAGCCCGGGCGGATGGTGGCGATGCCGCGCATCATCGATTCGTGCGTCACCTCGATCAGCCGCTCGGCGCGGCGCGGGATTTGGCCTACCGGGTACATGCGGCTGGAATCGCCGTGCCAGCCGTCGAGGATCAGCGTCACGTCGATATTGACGATGTCGCCGTCCTTCATCGGCTTGTCGGCCGGGATGCCGTGGCAGACCACGTGGTTGAGCGAGGTGCAGGTGGATTTCTTGTAGCCGCGGTACATCAGCGTGGCCGGCAGCGCGCCGTGATCCATGGCGTAGTCGTACACCAGCCGGTCGATCTTCTCGGTCGGCACGCCGGGCGCCACGTGCTCGGTCAGCATGTCGAGGCAGCGGGCCGTCAGCTGGCCGGCCTTGCGCATACCCTCGAAGGCGGCGGGGCGGTGAATCTTGATCTGGCCGGTCTTGCGGAGAGGGGCGACGGCGGCGTCGACGTAGGTCATGGACGGTAATGTAAGGATTGGGGCGAAGGGTGCAACCCTGGTGTCGCGGAAGCATTACCGCGAATTCGGCGCGCTCCCTCTCCCCAGCGCGGAGAGGGTTGGGGTGAGGGGGTCTAGGACTCTCGATAGGCCATAACCCCTCACCCGGCGCACTTCGTGCACCGACCTCTCCCCATGGGAGAGGTGAAACGGAATGTGCCGCGTCGCCAACGCGTGACCCGATTTGTTGTTTGGCAGGTGGTCGGCTCTCTTGGCTTAGCCCACCCAATGCTTGTAATAACATTGTCATCTATGACGTGCACCTAAGAGAAATATTTCAAATTCGTCTTGTTTCTCCTTCGAAAGCCCCGTTACGCTTTTTTTTCTCAGCCAAATGTTTATCTCGCGATAGCTGTGTAGATGCCTAGCGAGGTAATAAGATAGTATGCCTCGCTTTTCTACTGTTCTTGCGAAGCGTCCCGAAACCTTTCTGGCAATTTGTAAATTTGTAAACCGCTTCCCTTGCGCTTCTTTCTGGCCAATTTCCGTTAGCACGCGCAAAACAGAATTTGTAAGTTGGGCTGTGTCATGGGCGTAGCTCTCAATTATTTGCATGCCACGAGATCTATCTCGCAGAAACTCAGACAACAATAGTACCGCACGTTCCTCTTGACGACGCGCTCCTCTAATTTTTCGAGCCATTTGCCCTGGAGGCAATTCCTTCGTGTCTGAAGGAAGGTCGAAGGCAAGTTGATTTTCCCCAATTGCGGATGGAGGCAGCTTTCCAGAGAATTCCATGCCTTCGAGGTTCTGACCAGTAACGTCAATATCTTCTAATTTTATTTCCCGATAAAACGTTCTTGGATTGCCTCCCGCAATACGCGCGAGCTCACGCAAGTCTGATGTATCTGATTGAAGTAGAGTAATTACCTTTTCAAGCCAGTGCGCCATTGCTGAAACCTTAAAGGGCCTCCGCAGTTGTACTTGCCAGCGTTATTTGACTGAAAATCTCAGATATATTTTGAACTTCGAGCCCTTCCTCGGATAGGCGATCCCGAATATAAGCTTCGGCAGCAGCCATTTTGTTCCTGAAGCCAGCCCGACTTTTTGCCGCCTCCCATAAGCTTTCATCTTTGATTTTTATATCCTCAATCAACAAGTCTTCTCGGCGGCACTGGACTTCCACACGTACTGTTGGGGGTATTCCCTTTTTTCGATCCTTACGCTTGTCAATCAATTTGAGGCGCGGCCGCTTTACTGCGTCCCAGGGCCTGCCTTCAAGAATTTGTTTGGTATGCGGTTCTATAGTCCATCGATAATGGCCATCATCAGTTTGCGATTGAGTTACAAGCATAAAACGAATCGCTCCAGAAACAGCGAGCCTTCTGCTTGTCGCCAAATCTGTCTCACCGCCTGCTTCGGCGCTTAGTGAGCCCCTAACTCCAACTGGTGAGGCTGATGCTGAAACCTTAGTCTTTGCGCTTGTTTTTGTTTTTCGTTCTGTAATCTCAGTTATTCTTCCTTCGAACTCTGGTGCATCACGCGATATGCTTTTTTTGTCGATGGTAACGGGTTCAGTCTCTGGAATAATGACAACCACTTCGGCGCGCTTGACGCTAAGTCGAAATCGAACCGGCGATTCGGATTCACCTCCAACACGCGCTTTTCCAAACACTACGTCGGCATGAAGGTCGACGCGTGAATGTTTTTCATTAAAATTATCGTGCCACGCCTCAATGGTTATTACGTCTGCAAAGGCGCGTTTCCGATTGTCAAAATTTCGTACCATAAACAACCATAGATTATTAGCGTTCAACATAACAACTCTATTGACTCTTATCCTAACCTAGGCATATTATCATCTCACCCATCCCACGCGAGGGGCGTTCTGCAGGACACTGTCTGACGCGGGGTGGCGGCGGCGCCTGCTGTCGGGGCTTGTAACCCTGGCACCGGGAGGCCCCGGCCAGCCGTCCGCCGGCACTATGACCGGCTGCCTTCAATGGCTGGACGATGGCGGAAGACGAAGGGCGGCCGAAAGCCGCCCGGATGGGGCGACCCAAAAGGCGTCCCGGTCATGCCGCCCGGAAGCACGGTCCCGGGGACAGAAAAGCCGCAGGTGGAGCGCCGAGAGGCGCCCTTCTCCGATCGCAAGGGGAAGGGGGACGCCTCGCAAGCGTCCCGGGCGGCCGCGCCGGCCGCTCAGAGGGCCTCGCACGCCCTCGCGTTTCTCGGCGCTCCGCTCCCTCGCACTTTTTTCTTGCGAGGGCCAAGGGCAAAGCCCGGCGCGACTCTCGCGCGCGGCAATGAATAAGCGTGTCAGCGTGGCTGTTTGAAAATTGAATCGGAAGTGCGCGAGCGAGCGGCAAACTCTCTTTCCCCCTCCCACAAGGGGAGAGGGTATCAAGCAATCTTCCCGCCCAGCTCGTCCTCGATATGCGCGCGGATGATGTCGTCGAAGCTTGCTTCCGCCGTAAAGCCGAGCGCGGCCGCGCGTTGCGCGTCGAAGCGCTCGGACCAGCCGCTGACAATGCGCGCCACCAACTCGTCCGGCTGGCGGCGGATGCGCGCGGCGACCTTCGGTCCGGCGATGCGCGCGAGCGCCTCGATCTGCTCGGCCACCGTGCAGCACACGCCCGGCATCGACAGGTTGATGCGGGGCCCCAGCTGTTCGCGCGTCAGGCCCGCCGCGTGGATGAGAAAGCCGATCGCCGCGCGCGGGCTGGCATGGGTATGACGCACGCTGTCGGCGACCGGCAGCACGGCCTCGAGGCCGGCGAGCGGCTCGCGGATGATGCCGGAGAAGAAACCGGAGGCCGCCTTGTTCGGCTTGCCCGGCCGCACGCAAACCGTCGGCAGACGAATGCCGACGCCGTCGAGGATGCCGCGCCGGTTGTAGTCGGCGAGCAGTAGTTCGCACATCGCCTTCTGCGTGCCGTAGGAGGTGAGGGGCGTGAGATGGAAATCGTCGGGAATGGCCTCGGGGAACGGCGCGCCGAACACCGCGATCGAGGAGGTGAACACGACCTTCGGCTTATAGCCGCCGCCTGCGGCGCGGATCGCTTCCAAGAGCGCGCGGGTGCCGTCGAGATTGACGCGGTAGCCTTTGTCGAAATCGGTTTCCGCCTCGCCCGACACCACGCCGGCGAGATGGAAGATCGTCTCCGGCCGCTCCGAGATGGCTTTCTCCGCGACGCCGGCGGCGGCGAGATCGGCCGCGCGGATTTTCACGTGATCGGAAAAACCCGCCGGCCGCGCCGGCGCGACAATGTCGAGCAGGGTCAATTTGTCGATTGGCTGGCTGTTGAGCGCGCGGTCGACGATCAGCCGCTCGGTCAGCTTGCGGCCGATCATGCCGGCGGCGCCGGTGATGAGGATATGCATTTATTTCCTCTTTTCTTCTTCGGCCGGCTCGAAGCGGTCGATGCGGCGCAGGTCGGGGAACAAACCCATCCAGGCGGCGGCCACCAGCAACGAGCCGAGCCCGCCGATCAGCACCGAGGCTACCGCGCCCAGCCAGGCGGCGACCAGCCCGGATTCGAACTCGCCCAGCGTATTGGAGGAGCCGACGAACAGATAGTTGATGGCGCTCACCCGCCCGCGCATGGCGTCGGGCGTCTCGATCTGCACCAGCGCGAAGCGGATCACGATGCTGACCGCGTCGGAGGCGCCCAGCGCCGCCAATGCCAGCAGCGAGAGCGGGAACCAGGTCGACAGTCCGAACACGATGGTGGCAATGCCGTAGACCGCCACCACCGCGAACATCTTGCGGCCGATGTGGCGCTCGACCGGGATGCGCGACAGCACGATGGCGGTGATCAGCGCGCCGGCGGCCGGCGCCGAGCGCAGCAGGCCGAGGCCGATCGGCCCGACTTGCAGGATGTCGCGCGCATAGATCGGTAGCAGTGCGGTGGCGCCGCCGAGCAGCACGACGAACAGATCGAGGGTAATTACACCAAGGAGTCGCGGCTTGCGGCGGATGTAGTCGAAGCCGGCCATGACGGAAGCGAAAGTCGGCGGCTCGCGGTGGGCGGCCGGGCCTTGCGCGCGCACGAAGCTGATCAGCGCGATGGAGCCGGCGAAAAAACACAGGCAGACGACGCCGACCAGCACCGGGCTTGCCACGTAGAGCAAGCCGCCCAGCGCCGGGCCGCAGACGATGGCGATCTGGTTGGCCGAGGTCCAGGCCGCCACCGCGCGTGCGATCATCGGCGGCGGCACCAGCGACGGCGCCAGCGCGTGCGCGGTCGGCACTTCGAAGGCGCGCGCGCAGCCGATCATGAACACCGCGGCGAACAACAGGTCGCGCGTGAGCATGCCGGCAAACATCGCCAGCGTCAGCATGACCGCGGCCAGCGCGCAAATGGCCTGCGCCGCGCGCACGATCAGGCGGCGGTCGTAGCGGTCGGCGGCATGGCCGATGAGCAGCGTGAGCACCACCGCCGGAACGAACTGGATCAGCCCGACCAGGCCGAGATCGAAGGCGCTGTTGGTGAGCTCGTAGACCTGCCAGCCGATGGCGAGCGCCAGCATCTGGTAGCCGGTGGTGGCGGCCAGCCGCGCCAGCCAGAACAGCACGAACGGCCGCTGCTGCAACAGGCCGGGGGCTGCCGGAACGGGACCGCTCATTCGGCGACGCCGTTGAGCGCGCTCAGGCTGGCGATTTGCCGGCCGTCGGCGGCGAAATTGTCCGGCGCCAGCCAGCGCTCGAAGTTGCGCTGGCGCGCCCGCCATTCGCTGTCGAGAATCGAGTACCAGGCGGTGTCGCGGTTGCGCCCCTTGGCGATCATGTGCTGACGCATGATGCTCTCGAAGGTAAAGCCAAGGCGCAAGGCGGCGCGGCGCGAAGCGGCGTTGAGCGCGTCGCATTTCCATTCGTAGCGCCGGTAGCCGAGCGTCTCGATGGCGTAGCGCGCCAGCAGATATTGCGCCTCGGTGGCGAGTGGCGTGCGTTGCAGCGCCGGCGAATAGACGACATGCCCGACTTCGACGACGCGATGCTCCGGCCGGATCGCCATCAAGGCGAGAACGCCGAGCGCGCGGCCGCGCGCGTCGACGATGGCGTAGAAATAAGGGTCGTTTTGCCCGGCGCGCGTCGCGATCAAGGCCGTGAAGGAGGCGGCGTCGGCGAAGGGCCCGGAGCTCGGGCTGTAGGTCCAGAGGCTGTCGTGGTCCTTCACCGCCTGCCACAACGCTTCGGCGTGTGCCGGCGCCAGCTTCTCGATACGCCCAAAACGGCCTTGCAGTGTCACCGGACCGGGACGTATGGCCGGCCGGTCATCCACCGGCGGGCCAACCGGCTGGCCGGTCTGTGGGTGACGGTGCTCGCTCACGGCTTCGGCCGCCACACAAAGGTGTCGTGAAAGAATTTGCTCATCCAGGGTCCTGTCGGAGCGGCAAACGGCGACTCTATTTACCGGATTTTTCCACTCTGCGTATTCGTGGGCGGCTGATTTACCCGAGGTATTTATTGTGTTGGCGCCGCCGCAACACCTCGCAGGCCGCGATATTCCGACACCGAGTTGTGATCATGTCGGCCGTCGGGCTTGCCTTCGTCCTCGCCGTCGCATCTCCGGCCGACGCGGCCAAGGCGCGCAAGCACAGGGCGCACGCGACGCCTACCGTCAAAGTCACCGCCAATTCCCGCTACCGTGGGACGCAGCTGATCCCGGCCGGTCGTGCGCCCAATTTGATTTTCTCGGTCCGATCGGGTGAACTGCGTGCCAAATCGAGATCACGCAGCCGCGGCCCGGGAGAAATGCTATGTTTAAAACGATCGCGGCCTTCGATCGCATCGGCGAGGAAAATGCCATTGCGGTGCTCGCCCGCGCCAATGTCCTGATCGCGCAGGGCCGGGACATCATCAATCTCGGCATCGGCCAGCCGGACTTCCGTACCCCCGATTTTATCGTCGAGGCCGCGATCAAGGCGTTGCGCGACGGCCACCACGGCTATACGCCGGCCAACGGCATTCCGGCCTTGCGCGAGGCGGTGGCGGCCGACCTGCACAAGCGCTTCAAGGTCGAGGTCTCGCCCGACAGCGTGATGATCATGCCGGGCGGCAAGCCGACCATGTTCATGTCGATCTTGATGTTCGGCGAACCGGGCGCGGAAATCCTCTATCCCGACCCCGGCTTTCCGATCTACCGCTCGATGATCGAGTTCACCGGCGCCACACCGGTGCCGGTGCCGATCCGCGAGGAGAACGGCTTTGCCTTCTCGGCCGAGGAGACGCTCAAGCTGATCACGCCGCGCACGCGGCTGTTGATCATCAACTCGCCGGCCAATCCAACCGGCGGCGTCACCGGCAAGGCCGAAGTCGACAAGCTCGTTGCCGGCCTGGAGCAGTGGCCGGACGTCGTCGTCATGTCGGACGAGATCTACGACCACATGGTCTATGACGGCGAGGCGCATGTCTGCCTGCTGTCCTATCCGTCGCTGCGCGACCGGCTGATCCTGCTCAACGGCTGGTCGAAGACCTATGCCATGACCGGCTGGCGGCTCGGCTACGCGGTGTGGCCGGGAAAGCTCTACGACTATGCGCGCAAGCTCGCGGTCAACCTGCATTCCTGCGTCAACGCCTCGGCGCAATACGCGGGGCTCGCCGCGCTCAAGGGTCCGCAGGACGAAGTGCACAAGATGGTGGCCGAGTTCGACAAGCGCCGGAAGGTCGTGGTTGAAGGCCTCAACAAATTGCCCGGCGTGTCGTGCGCGACGCCGAAGGGCGCGTTTTATGCCTACCCCAACATCAAGCGCACGGGGTGGAAGGCGAAGGCGCTCGCCGCCGCGCTGCTGGATGACGCCGGCGTCGCCGTCATCGGCGGACCCGACTTCGGCATTCTCGGCGAGGGCTATCTGCGGCTGTCCTACGCCAACTCGACCGAGAACATCCTGAAGGCGCTCCAGCGGATGGGCGAGTTCTTGGCGAACCGCAAGGCGGCGTAAGCAGCCCGCGTTACTGTCAGTTCCCGTTATCCGGGAAATATTGATTAACTCCCGTATTCAGAGTAGGCTGCCCTGTGATATGGGCGCGAGGCTCTGTGCTTCATGGTCTCACGCCTCGTCCGAATATCCGGAGGGCTGTTGCCATGGGACGGCAAGCGATATCCCGCGCCGAGCATACCCAAGCCCGCCCCAACGTCGGGCGTCTTTCTCGGTCCAGCTCAGCCCCCACGTTCATAGACAACCAGCCCGACGTCGTCGCCCTGCGCAAGCTGTCCGCGGCGCTGCACGACAGCCCGCGCATGGCGGTTCAGCGCAAGCTTGCCGATACGATGCAGAACAGCCCGAGCATGACGGCTCAGCGCAAGCAGATCGAGGGTATGAACGCAGGGCCCGCGCAGCGCCTGGGCTTGCCGGAGGAAGAAGAACTGCTGCAAGGCAAGTTCGCCCCAGTAGCGCAAAACCATGAACCTATTCAGAGAGCAAAAAAGAAGAAGAAACAAAGACCACCTTCATTCAAGCAGAGACAGGCCCAAAGCCAACGAGACAAGGAGGCTGCGGCCCAAATTTCGACGATCCAAGATCCCGATGAAAACGCCTGGGCCAAGAGTGTTGCAGCCACTCAGTCTGTGATTCCACTTGGATACCAGCCCAGGAAAAAGGGTGTTGTTATGGATGAGGGGATAGAGGCCAACACTTCTTTCGCCAAGAAAAACATCAACGTCACTTACAATACGGAGGCAGCCAGCGGCAAAAGAAACAAGCGCATCGGACGTCTCGCCAGCACCTTTACTCACGAATTGGCCGTGCACGGAAAAAATCCGCCGCAACGGGATGTGGAAAGTCCTGACGAAGAGGAAGAACACAGCGCGATGTACGACCCGGCCACGCGCGCCGAATACCGTGACCTCTCTTTGGCGACCCATAATTCGCTCGAGAACGTTGAGCAAAAGAAAGCCTATGCGCGGTCATGGCTCGACGACATGAACTTCCAGATAAGCGGTGATGAAGATCTGGGTAAGGGAGAGAAGCGGGCGCGAAGAGAATGGGCAAAGCGCCAGAGAGCCCGCATGAATAAGCAGGCAAGAGTGACGATACAGCTTCGAAGGAAGCACGGGGCATCGCTCACGCAAGCCGCGCCCGGACATATTGGACTTGCTGACAAGGTAGTCCAGAGAATGATTCGTCGCGACGAAGCGGCGTTGGGCGCAGACATCTACAATTCCGGCTATGAAGATGGCGACGAACTATCGTTAGACACATTCTTGGAGGAGTTGTTCAATTATGCCCCGGCGCTTCGAGCGTCCGAAGAAAGCATCAGGGAACTCGTTTCCTCTTGCGCCACGGAGGACGAGCCGGATTTTGCGTTTGACACATACGCCAGTGTCGTTGAATGGCTTGAGAAACAAGGCGTCAGCGCGGCGGAGGAGAAGAAAGGCGCCGAAGAGGAAGACTCGAGTGACGAAGAGGAAGAACTGGGCTCCGAAGGGGCTGGCGGTCAAATGGTGGGCAAGCTCTTCTTCCCCGGCCAGGAATATCATCAGACGGTAAAACCGGCTATCATAAGAACGATTGGCGCAAAAAATCTCAGTCTGCTGGTTTATAAAGACAAGATGCACAAAAACTTCAACTTTTGGTTTGAAAAAGATGGTTCGATTTTCGCGGACGTGAACTCGGATCGAAACTCGAAAGGCAAAAATACCGGTTACCGATGGGTTGACGGCAAATGCGTGGAGGATTGACCGTAATTCAACGGGGAGATGATGCCTCGCCGGGCAAGCACGTTCAGCGACCGCGCGATGCAGCCGAACGTGGTCTTGTCAGGTGCTGGCGCACACGCAGCGCCACCATCGCCGGGTGGCCGCGCTCGGACATTACCTTTTGCCCGTCGTCGTTGTCTTTGTCTCCCTCTTTTTTTTGGCCGCCGCCGGCTGGCTAATCCGCACGTCGCGCACCGGATAGGGAATCTCGATGCCCTCGCGCTTGAA
>JACQDO010000412.1 GCA_016201085.1 Hyphomicrobiales bacterium
CGACGTCGGTCTGCTCCTGCGACGCGTCCATGCGTCCCGCCGTGAAGGGCACCTTGACGGCGACACCGGCGGCCTTGGCGGCCTTTTCAACCGCGACGCTGCCGCCGAGAACGATCAGGTCGGCAAGCGAGACTTTCTTGCCGCCCTTGGCCGACTTGTTGAACGTCTGCTGGATCGCCTCGAGCTTCTTAAGTACCTTCGCCAGCTCGCCCGGATTGTTCACGTCCCAATCTTTCTGCGGGCTGAGGCGAATGCGCGCGCCGTTGGCGCCGCCGCGCTTGTCGGAGCCGCGGAACGTCGAGGCCGATGCCCAGGCGGTCGAGACCAGTTGCGACACCGACAGGCCGCTCGCGAGGATCTTCTTTTTCAAAGCCGCGATGTCCTTGTCGTTGATCAGCTTCTTGCGATCGACGGCCGGGATCGTGTCCTGCCAGATCAACGTCTCCTTCGGCACCAGTGGGCCGAGATAGCGCGCCCGCGGCCCCATGTCGCGATGCGTGAGCTTGAACCAGGCGCGGGCGAACGCGTCCGCGAATTCCTGCGGGTTCTTCTGGAAGCGCCGCGAGATCTTCTCGTAGGCCGGGTCGAAGCGCAGCGACAGGTCGGTGGTCAGCATGGTCGGTACATGCTTCTTCGACGTGTCGAAAGCGTCCGGGATGGTGGCGGCGCCGCCTTTCGCCTTCCACTGCTGCGCGCCGGCCGGGCTCTTGGTCAGCTCCCATTCGTTGTTGAACAGGTTGTCGAAGAAGTGGTTGCTCCACTTGGTCGGCGTCTGCGACCAGGTGACTTCCGGGCCGCCGGTGATCGCGTCGCACCCGATGCCCGTTTTATATTTGCTCTTCCAGCCGAGGCCCTGGTCCTCGATTGCCGCGCCTTCCGGCTCCGGACCGATCAGCGACGGATCGCCGGCGCCGTGGGTCTTGCCGAAGGTGTGTCCGCCGGCAATGAGCGCGACGGTTTCTTCGTCGTTCATCGCCATGCGGAAGAACGTTTCGCGGATGTCTTTCGCCGCCGCGACCGGGTCCGGATTGCCGTTCGGCCCTTCCGGATTGACGTAGATGAGGCCCATCTGCACCGCGCCGAGCGGCTCCGAAAGCTGGCGCTCGCCGCTGTAGCGTTCGTCGCCGAGCCACGTCCCTTCCGGCCCACAGAACAGTTCTTCAGGCTCCCACACATCGGCGCGGCCGCCGGCGAAACCGAAGGTCTTGAAGCCCATCGACTCCAGCGCGACATTGCCGACGAGAACCATCAGGTCGGCCCAGGAAATTTTGCGGCCGTACTTCTGCTTGATCGGCCACAGCAGCCGGCGCGCCTTGTCGAGGTTGGCGTTGTCCGGCCAGGAGTTGAGCGGCGCGAAGCGCTGCTGGCCGGCGCCGGCGCCGCCGCGGCCGTCGGCGATGCGGTAGGTGCCCGCCGCGTGCCACGCCAGGCGGATGAACAGGCCGCCATAATGACCGAAATCGGCCGGCCACCAGCCTTGCGAGTCCGTCATCAAAGCGCGCAGGTCCTTGATCACGGCGTTTAGGTTGAGGCTCTTGAACTCCTTGGCGTAGTCGAACGCCTCGCCCATCGGATCGGACAAATCGGAATTCCGATGCAGAACCTGGAGGTCCAGCTGGTTCGGCCACCAGTCGCGGTTGGTGTGTGCGTGGAACGGGCACTGGCCCGCGTTCTTGTCGGTCTTTGCGTCCATGGTTCTCTCCACTCGCCATTCCTGATCTGTACGGCAGTTAACGCTCGCTTGCGGGCGCTTGTAAGGGGCTGCGACCATAAGGTCTAATCGTATTGCCTCGCATGTTCGATAAGAATATCTTATCAAGATGATTACCCTGCGCCAGTTGCGCTATCTGACCGCGCTCGCCCGCCACCGGCATTTCGGCCGCGCGGCCGAGGACTGCGCCATCAGCCAGCCGGCGCTGTCGATGCAGGTGCGCGAACTGGAGCGCGAACTCGGCGCCGAGCTCATCGAGCGGCGCCCGGGCGAGATCGCGCTTACCGACACCGGCCTGGACGTGGCCGAGCGCGCCGCGCACATCCTCACCGCCGCCCGCGATCTGGTCGATTTCGTCCGCCACCGCGAGCTGCTGAGCGGACGGCTGGCGCTCGGCATCATCCCGACTTTGGCGCCCTATGTTCTGCCGCGCGTGCTGCCGCGTTTGCAGGCGGCCTATCCACGGCTGCGGCTGGAGCTGCGCGAGACGCAAACCAAGACGCTGCTCGGCGAGCTCACCGGCGGCGGGCTCGACGCCGCGCTGCTGGCGCTGCCGGCGGAGGCGGACGACATCGAGACGCTGCCGCTGTTCGACGATCGGTTCCTGCTGGCGGTGCCGGCATCCGACCGGCTGCCGGCGCGCGGCCGTGTCGGCATCGCGGATGTCGACCAGCGCCGGCTCATTCTGCTGGAAGAGGGCCATTGCCTGCGCGATCAGGCGCTCGCCTTCTGCGCCGCGCGGCGCGGCGATGCGCCGGCAGGATTAGGCGCCACCTCGCTCGCCACGGTGATGCAGATGGTGGCGAACGGCTACGGCGTGACGCTGCTGCCGGAAGTGGCGGTCGACGCCGAAGCGCGCGATGCACGGGTGAAACTGTTGCGCTTTGCCGCGCCGGAGCCGGGACGCAGCATCGGTCTCGCCTTCCGGCGCACGTCGCCGCGCAAAAAGGATTTCGCGGCGATGGGGGAGATCGTCGTCGATATGATCGGCGGCAAGAAGGCCCCGTCCGTTCGCTCGGCATCCGGCCGTCGAGGGCGTCCATGAGCGATCCGCTGTATCGATCGCCGGAGCCGCGCGAGAAGCCTGCGGACCAAGGCTTCCTGCGTGCGCTGCTGCGCCGTCATTTATTCCGGATTATCAGCGGCGGGCTGGCGTTCGCGTTGATCGCGGCCATCTGGCTGGTGTGGCGCTTCGGCTAACGCGAAGTCCGATTTGACCAAATGAAAAGGGCGGCCGCGCGGGCCGCCCGTTGTTTTTCGCTCTGGAACGAGGCTTACTCGGCCGCGCCGCCTTGCGCCGCCTGCTGCGGCTGCTCGCCGCCGCCGCGCTCGGCCTTCTGCTTGGCTTCCAGGTCCTCGCCGGTGGCCTGGTCGACCACTTTCATCGACAGGCGCACTTTGCCGCGCTCGTCCATGCCCAACAGCTTGACCTTCACCTTGTCGCCTTCCTTGACCACGTCGGTGACCTTGTTGACGCGGCTCTGCGCCAGCTGGCTGATGTGCACCAGGCCGTCCTTGGCGCCGAAGAAGTTCACGAAGGCGCCGAAGTCCATCACCTTGACCACCGTGCCCTCGTAGATATGGCCGACTTCCGGATCGGAGGCGATCGACTTGATCCAGTTGATCGCCGCCTTGATCGACTCGCCGTCGGCGGAGGCGACCTTGACCGAACCGTCGTCCTCGATGTTGATCTTGGCGCCAGTCTTTTCAACGATCTCGCGGATCACCTTGCCGCCCGAGCCGATCACTTCGCGGATCTTGTCGGTGGCGATCTTGAAGGTCTCGATGCGCGGCGCGTATTCGCCGAGCTCGGCGCGCGCAACGGTCAGCGCCTTCGCCATCTCGCCGAGGATGTGGATGCGACCTTCCCTGGCCTGGCCGAGGGCGACCTTCATGATCTCCTCGGTGATGCCCTCGATCTTGATGTCCATCTGCAGCGAGGTGATGCCCTGGTCGGTGCCGGCCACCTTGAAGTCCATGTCGCCGAGATGATCCTCGTCGCCGAGGATGTCGGACAGAACCGCAAAGCGCGTGCCTTCCAGGATCAGGCCCATCGCGATACCCGCGGTCGGCCGCTTCAGGGGAACGCCGGCATCCATCAGCGACAGCGAAGCGCCGCAGACCGAGGCCATCGAGGACGAACCGTTGGATTCCAAAATGTCCGAGGTCACCTGGATGGTGTAAGGAAAGGTATCGTGGTGGGGCATGAGAGGCTCTAAAGCCTTCTCCGCCAGGGCTCCATGGCCG
>JACQDO010000389.1 GCA_016201085.1 Hyphomicrobiales bacterium
CGAAAAGTACAAGCGCGAGGAAATCGCCGCGGCAAAACGCGCGCGTCCGCTCGCCGCGCTTGAAGTCGCAGCGAAAGCCGCTTCGCCGCCGCGCGGTTTCCTCGCCGCCATCGAGCGCCGCATTGCCGGCGGCAACTATGCGCTGATCGCCGAGATCAAGAAGGCGAGCCCATCGAAGGGGCTGATCCGTTCTGACTTTGATCCGCCCAAGCTTGCCAAGGCCTATGAGGCCGGCGGCGCCACGTGCTTGTCGGTGCTCACCGACGCGCCCTCGTTCCAGGGCAAACCGGAGTTCCTCGCCCAAGCCCGCGACGCCACCGGCCTGCCCGCGCTGCGCAAGGATTTCATCTACGAGCCCTATCAGGTGGTGGAATCGCGCGCGCTCGGCGCCGACTGTATTCTGATCATCATGGCGGCGGTCAGCGATGCCGAGGCGAAAGCTATTGAAGATACAGCCATTTCTTATGGGTTAGATGTTTTAGTTGAAGTTCACCAAGAAGATGAGCTTGCCCGGGCGCTCAAGCTGAAATCGCGCCTGATCGGCATCAACAACCGCGATCTGCGTACCTTCCAGACCTCCCTCACCGTCAGCGAGCGCCTGACCCCGAAAATCCCGCGCGACCGCATTGTGGTGGCCGAAAGCGGCTTCAACACCCCGGCCGACCTCGCCCGGCTGTCCGCGGTCGGTATCTGCACCTTCCTGGTCGGCGAAAGCCTGATGCGGCAGACCGACGTTACCGCGGCCACGCGCGCTTTGCTCGCGCGCGTGCCGCGTCGCGCGGCAGCGGAGTAGACCATGGCACGTGGCAAGAAACCCATCGCGCGACCGAAGCGGAAGGCGAAGCCTTCCTACTCCATTGCCGAACTCACCCATATCGACCGGCGCGGCGAGGCGCGCATGGTCGACGTCTCCGCCAAGAGCGCCACCGAACGGCTGGCGGTGGCGGAAGGCAAAGTGGTCATGCGCAAGGAGACGCTCGACCTGGTGCTCGCCGGCAATGCGCTGAAGGGCGACGTGCTTGGCGCCGCAAGGCTCGCCGGCATCATGGCGGCCAAGCGCACGCATTCGCTGATTCCGCTCTGCCATCCGCTGCCGATTACCAAGGTCGAGATCGACATTAATCCTGAGCATTCGCTGCCCGGATTTCTGGTGCAGGCCACCGTGAAGGTGACCGGCCAGACCGGCGTCGAGATGGAGGCGCTCACGGCGGTGTCGATCGCCTGTCTGACCATCTACGACATGGTCAAGGCGGTCGAGCGCGGCATGCGCATCGAGGGCATTCGCCTGTTGCGGAAAACTGGCGGCAAATCCGGTGACTACATTGCGGAGAACTAATTCGTGGCGCTAATGCCGGTCACCGAAGCGTTGCAGCGCGTGCTCGCCGGCGCGCGCCCGCTGCCGTCGGAAACGGTGGCGCTCAACGACGCGCTCGGCCGCGTGCTGACGCAGGACATCGTGGCGCTGCGCACACAGCCGCCGGCGGCGGTATCCGCCATGGACGGCTACGCCGTGCGCGCCGCCGACGTCGCCAGCGCCCCGGTCACGCTCAAGCTGATCGGCGAAGTCGCCGCCGGCCATCCGTTCGACGGCCACGTAGGCCCCGGCCAGGCCGCGCGCATCTTCACCGGCGGCCTGATGCCGGATGGCGCCGATACCGTGGTGATCCAGGAAATCGCCAGGCGCGACGGCGACAGCGTCTCGTTCGATCGACCGACGGCGCAGGGCCGCAATGTGCGCGGCCAAGGCATCGACTTCGCGCAAGCACAGGTGCTGCTGCGCACGGGCCAGCGCCTCACCGGCCGCGACCTGATGCTGGCCGCCGCCATGAACCACCCTCGCCTCGCCGTGCACCGGCGGCCCAAGGTGGCCGTGCTCGGCACCGGCGACGAGCTGGTGGCGCCCGGCAGCCAGCCCGGCCCGGGCGAGATCGTCTATTCCAACGGCTTCGCGCTCATCGCCATGGCGCGGCGCGAGGGCGCCGAGGTGCTCGATCTCGGCGTCGCCCGCGACAAAGTCGAGGACATCGCGGCGGCGGTGCGCCGCGCGCGCGAATGGGGTGCCGACGTGCTGCTGACCAGCGGCGGCGCCTCGGTCGGCGAGCACGACCTGGTGCAGAAGGCGCTGGCCGCGGAAGGGCTCACTTTGTCGTTCTGGCGGGTGGCGCTGCGGCCGGGCAAGCCGATGATGCACGGGGCTTTAGGCGGCATGCAGGTGCTGGGCGTGCCGGGCAACCCGGTCTCGTCCTATGTCTGCGCCTTCCTGTTCCTGGTGCCGCTGCTCCGGCGCCTAGGCGGCCGCACCGATATCGACCACCCGACCGAGGCCGCCCGGCTCGGCTGCGACCTGCCGGCCAATGACGAGCGGGCCGATTACCTGCGGGCGACGCTGACCCCCGGGCCGGACGGCCCCCTGGCGACCCCGCTGCCGTCGCAGGACAGTTCCCTGATGGCGCCCCTGGCCACGGCCGACTGCCTGGTGATTCGGCCTCCGCATGCGCCGGCGGCGGGCAGCGGTTCACCCTGTGTCATCCTTAAGCTAGGCCTTTAGCGGCCTTTCGACTTTTTCACTTCAAATTAAATGGTTGCGGAACACATATCGAACAGATAGTGTCCGTTCATGATTTGTTTATGGCCTGTCCCTCTGAGGCGGCCCGACGGGGAGAGATAGATGCTGACCCGCAAGCAGTTCGAGCTCCTGCGCTTCATCCACGAGCGGCTCACCGAAGCCGGCGTGCCGCCCTCCTTCGACGAGATGAAGGACGCGCTCGACCTGCGCTCCAAATCGGGCATCCACCGGCTGATCACCGCCTTGGAGGAGCGCGGCTTCATCCGCCGCCTTCCCAACCGGGCGCGCGCCATCGAGGTCATCAAGCTGCCCGATTCGGTGGCCCATGGCATCAGCGGCGGCGGCCGTTCGCGCGGCTTCACCCCGAGCGTGATCGAGGGCGATCTCGGCCGCGTGCGGGCCGCTTCCGGCGCCGCCGAGAACGAGGACAGCACCCGCCCGATCGCGGTGCCGGTCATGGGCCGCATCGCCGCCGGCACGCCGATCGAGGCGATCCAGACGCGCAGCCATGTCATCAATATGCCGCCCGACCTGCTCTCCGCCGGCGAGCACTTCGCACTCGAAGTGCGCGGCGACAGCATGATCGAGGCCGGCATCCTCGACGGCGACATCGCCCTGATCCGCAAATCGGAAGCGGCCGAGACCGGCGATATCGTGGTGGCGCTGATCGACGACGAGGAAGCCACGCTCAAGCGCTTCCGCCGCCGCGGCGCCTCGATTGCGCTGGAGCCGGCCAATCCGTCCTACGAGGTGCGCATCCTGCCGCCGAACCGCGTGCGCATCCAGGGCAAGCTGGCGGGGTTGTTCAGATTGCCTCCGCAGCCTCGCGTGGCCGTGGCGCCCAGGGCCTCTCATACGTCGGCGGCCGTGCCGTGCTAATCTCGAACTGCTGCCCCGTCCAGCGCAGCGCCATGGCGCCATTGCCGCGCCAGGCCTTGCGGTCGAGCAACAGCGCCGAACAATCGCGCGGTGCCTCGCGCGCGCTGAGCACCACTGCGGCGCGCGTGCAATCCTCGGCGAAGGCTTCCACCGACAGCGCGAATGCGACCTGCCGCCCGTCGGCCAGGCGTCCGATGCAGCCGACTGCGTCGCAGCGCACGCCGTCATGCAGGCCGGCATCCTTCACGCCGCGCGCATCGCCATCGGCGGCGAGCCATTCCTTCAGCGCGAAGCTATCGCGGCCGCTGTGCAGCACCGACAGTTGTCCGCTCGGACCGCGTAACGCCGCCACCTGGCCGTCGCCCGCCACCAGCACATCGGGCCGCGGCGTCATCGCCGCCCACAGACTCGCCGCCACCGCCAGCGCCGCCCCGCTCCAGCGCAGCTTTGAGCGCAGCAGGCACAGCAGCAGCATTCCGGCGGTGCAGAGCAGCAAAGGCCCGGTGCCGAAGGCCTGCATGCGGCCGACCGCGCCCGGCAGGCCGGTCACCCATAGCGCCACAAAGATCATCCAGTCGATGCCGTCGCCCATCAGCTTCCAGAACAGCGCATCGAAGCCGAACGGCATCGCCAGTACGCCGAGAATGCCCATCGGCATCACCCAGGCGGACACCACCGGCATGGCCAGCAGATTGGCGATCACCCCGTAGGGCGCCAGCCGATGGAAATGAAAGGCTGCGTAAGGCGTGGTGGCGAGGCCGGCGACCAGCGAGGCCAGGATCAGGCCTACGATCTCGCGCCCGCCCCACAGCGCCACGCGCGCGCCGAGCGAGGTGTCGGCATCGGCGCGCCACGGCAGGCCGTGCTGATAGGCCGCGATCAAAGCGAGCGTCGCCGCAAACGACATCTGGAAGCTCGGATGCACCACCGATTCCGGCGCGATCAGCAGCACGCCGAAGGCGGCGACCGTCAGCGTGCGGAAGGTGAGCGCCGGCCGGTCGACCATGACGCCGATGAGCACGATGGCGATCATGATGAAGGAGCGTTGCGTGGCGACTTCGGCGCCCGACAGCAGTAGATAGAACGCGGCGGCGATGAGCGCGCCGAGCGCCGCCCATTTCTTGATCGGATAACGGCCGACGCCGGGCATCAATTCGAGCGAGGCGCGGATGACGAAGAACACGATCGCGACCACGACCGCCATGTGGTAGCCGGAGATCGAGAGCACG